>DATIFD010000710.1:0-14558 GCA_035455385.1 Burkholderiaceae bacterium | reverse complement strand
CGGTCGGCAACTGGTCGAGACGATTCAAACCCATCTGCCGGTGGACGCTGCGCAGGCTCGCGCGCGCGCCGTCGCTCTGCTGAAGGAGACCGGCATTCCGGCCGCAGAGCAGCGCTTCGACCACTATCCGCACCAGTTCTCCGGCGGCATGCGTCAGCGGGTGGTGATCGCGCTTGCGCTGGCGGCCGAGCCGCAGCTGATCGTGGCCGACGAACCGACGACGGCGCTGGACGTGTCGATCCAGGCGCAGATCATCGCGCTGCTCAAGCGGTTGACGAAGCAGCACGGTGCCGCGGTGATGCTGATCACGCACGACATGGGCGTGATCGCCGAGGCCAGCGACCGCGTGGCGGTGATGTACGCAGGCCGCATCGTCGAAGTGGGGCCGGTGCAGCAGGTGATTCACCAGCCGGCGCATCCGTATACCGCCGGGCTCATGGGATCGATTCCGTCGATGGAGTCGAGCCACGAGCGATTGCTGCAGATCGACGGCGCCATGCCGCGGCTGAATGCCATACCCAGCGGCTGCGCGTTCCATCCGCGCTGCCCGCAGGTCTTCGACCGCTGCCGGCGCGAGCGTCCCGACCTGATGCCCGCGCCGGCGACCCAGGCCGCATGCTGGCTGGTCGGCAGCGGGGGCGCGCGATGACCGCACTGGTCGATGTCGTCGACCTGGGCAAGGTGTTCGACGTCTCGGCGCCGTGGCTGAACCGCGTGCTCGAGCACAGGCCGCGGCAGGCGGTGCATGCCGTCGATGGCGTGAGCTTCAGCATCGCCCGCGGACGCACGCTCGCGCTGGTGGGCGAGTCGGGCTGCGGCAAGAGCACCGTGGCGCGCATGCTCGTGGGCCTGTATCCGCCGACCCGGGGCGCCATCCGGTTCGACGGCCAGGACGCCCAGACCGCCTGGCGCAGCCAGGCCGGGCGGGCGCTGCGGCGGCGAATCCAGATGATCTTTCAGGACCCGTACGCCAGCCTGAATCCCCGCTGGACCGTGCACGACATCGTTGCCGAACCGCTGCTCGAGCATGCGCTGATCCGCGACAAGGCGGCGCTGAACGAGCGCGTGTCGGCGCTGCTGCAGCAGGTGGGGCTGTCCATCGCGGACCGGGTCAAGTTCCCTCACCAGTTCTCCGGCGGCCAGCGGCAACGCATCTCGATCGCGCGTGCACTGGCGACGCAGCCGGACTTCTTGGTGTGCGACGAGCCGACCTCGGCGCTCGACGTCTCGGTGCAGGCGCAGGTGCTCAACATCATGAAGGACCTGCAACGCGAGCGCGGCCTCACCTACCTCTTCATCTCGCACAACCTGGCCGTCGTGCGGCACGTCAGCGACGAGGTCGGCGTCATGTACCTGGGCCGGCTGGTGGAGTTGGCGGACAAGGAGACGATGTTCCGCACGCCCCGTCATCCGTACACGCGCATGCTGCTCGATGCGATTCCCGACATCGCGATGACCGGTCGCGCCCGCACCCCTGTCCAGGGCGAGGTGCCGAATCCGCTCGAGCCACCGACCGGCTGCGCGTTTCATCCACGCTGTCCCCATGCCGACGAGCGCTGCAGCCGCGAGAGGCCTGCCTTGCTGAGCTTCAAAGGGATCCGGGTGGCCTGTCACGCCGTCGAAGAGGGCCGCATCACCGGGTCGACCTGAACGTCCAGGATTCGCTCACCCGATCAGCCGCTCGTCGGCGTACAGCGACTCGATCGTTTCGCGTCGCCGAATCAGGTGAGCCGCGGCACCATCGACCATCACCTCGGCTGCACGCGGGCGGCTGTTGTAGTTGCTCGCCATCGCCATCGCATAGGCGCCGGCGGATGTGACGGCGAGCAAGTCGCCTTCGGCAACGACGAGCGATCGCTCGCGGCCCAGCCAGTCGCCCGACTCGCAGATCGGCCCCACCACGTCCCACACCTCGGGTTGCCCGTCGCGCACCGCGCACGGCGTGATGCCCATCCAGGCGCCGTACATGGCCGGACGCACCAAGTCGTTCATTGCGGCATCGACGATGCAGAAGTTGCGCTCGCTGCCGCGTTTCAGGGCCAGCACGCGCATCAACAGCACGCCCGCATTGCCCACCAGCGACCGTCCCGGCTCCACCAGGATCTCGCGGTGGCCGTGCCCGCGGGCGTCGATGCGCGCCAGCATCGCCCGCAGCAATTCGTCGGCGGACGGAGGTGCTTCGTCGGTGTAGGTGATGCCAAGGCCGCCGCCCAGGTCGATGTGCCACAGCCTGATCCCTTGGCGCTCGACGGCTTCCACCAGATCGAGCAGGCGTTCCAGCGCCGCGAGGTAGGGCGCGCTGTCGGTCACCTGCGAGCCGATGTGGCAATCGATGCCGACCAGATCGATACCGGGCAACCGCGCCGCCTGCCGGTACACGGCCACGGCCCGCTCGTGTGCGATGCCGAACTTGTTGCCGCGCAGCCCGGTGGAGATGTAGGGGTGCGTCTTGGCATCGACGTCCGGATTGACGCGCAGGCTGACCGGAGCCCGCCTGCCCGCCGACGTCGCGACGCTCGACAGCGCGAGCAGTTCCGATTCGCTCTCGACATTGAAGCAGCGCACGCCCGCGGCGAGGGCGGCGCGCAGCTCGTCCGCGGTCTTGCCGACGCCCGAGAAGACCACGCGCGACGGGTCTCCGCCGATCGCCAGCACGCGCTGCAATTCGCCGCCCGACACGATGTCGAAGCCGCACCCGGCGGCGGCGAAGGTCTGCAAGACCGCCAGGCTCGAATTGGCCTTCATCGCGTAACAGATCAGGTGGCGACGGCCCGCCAGGGCTCTCTGGTACGGCGCCAGTGCCGCCCGCATGGAGCCGCGCGAATACGCATACAGCGGCGTGCCGTGCGCGGCCGCGAGGTCGGCGAGGCGCACGTCCTCGAGCCAGAGGTCGGTGCCACGGCGATGCAGGAACGGAGCGCCCGGCAGCGTCGTCATCGGGCCGGCGCCGACGCGGCAGGGGTTGCGCTCCTGGGCAGCGTGAGAGGTCCCTTCTGGCCGCACGCCGACACCATGGTGCATGCCAGCATCAGGGCCAGTGTGCACAGAAGGGACAATCCGCTGCATCGCGAATCGCGCTCCGGAGGCATCGCTACACTGCGCAGGCTACGCATCATCGATCGATTGTATCGACCATGTCCGCGCCCACTTCGCATTCCACTGCACCGCTTGGCGCGTCGTCCGGTGGTGCGGGTGGCGTGATGACCGACAGCGAGTTCCACGCGCGCGCGCAGACCGTGTTGGCGGCCATCGAGGCCACGCTCGATCGCTGGCTGCAGGACGACGAGATCGACATCGACAGCCATCGCACGGGTGGCTTGTTGGAATTGGTGTTTCCCGGCGGCAGCAAGATCGTCGTCAACACGCAGCCGCCGCTGCACGAACTGTGGCTCGCGGCGCGCACGGGCGGCTACCACTTCCGTCTTGTCAACGATCGGTGGATCGATTCTCGCGGCGGCGGCGAGTTCTTCGACATGCTGTCGCGCGAGATCAGTGCACAGGCGGGGAGGCCGCTGACGGTCACACCACCGGTGTGAGCCGTCAGCGCTTGAACAGATCGAGGATGCTCTTGCGCTCGTCCTCGCTCGGCGCCTGCGGCGGCAGCTGATCCTCCATGCCCAGGCTGGTGATACCGGCACCGGGGCCGAACTCCTCGTACATCCACTCGTTGCCGTAGAGCACCACGCCTTCCGGCGGTGGCAACGAGCGCGGCGGGAAGTTGCGCAACACCTGCCCCATGTATTCCATCCAGACCGGCAGCGCAAGGCCGCCACCGGTCTCGCGGTCGCCGAGCTTGCGCGGCGTGTCGTAGCCGATCCAAACCACTGCCACGACGTCGGGTTGATAGCCGGCGAACCAGGCGTCGAGCGAATCGTTGGTGGTACCGGTCTTGCCGGCAATGTCAGGGCGTCTGAGGGCGCTGGCCTTGGCGGCCGTGCCCGTGCGCGTCACCTCGCGCAGCAGCTGGGTCATGATGAACGCATTGCGTGCATCGATCGCTCGCATCGACGGGTCGAGCACCTGCGGCTTGGTCTCTTGCAGCACGCGGCCCTTCGAATCGGTGACGCGCGAGATCAGCACCGGATTGACTCGATAGCCGCCGTTGGCGAACACGCTGTACGCCGCCGCCATCTGCAGCGGCGTGGCCGTGCCAGCCCCGAGTGCCATCGTCAGAAACGCCGGGTGCCTGTCGGCGTCGAAGCCGAAGCGGGTGATCCAGTCCTGTGCGTAGGCCGGGCCAATCGCCTGCAGGATGCGGATCGAGACCATGTTCTTCGACTTCGCCAGCGCCTGGCGAAGCGGCATCGGGCCCTCGAACTTGCCGTCGTAGTTCTTCGGCTCCCACGGCTGGCTGCCGGTTGCCGTGGCGTCGAAGAACAGCGGCGCATCGTTGATCACCGTCATCGGCGTGAAGCCCTTTTCCAGCGCTGCCGAATAGATGAACGGCTTGAAGCTCGAGCCGGGCTGACGCCACGCCTGGGTAACGTGGTTGAATTTGCTCTTGTCGAAATCGAAGCCGCCGACCATCGCGCGTATGGCGCCGTCGGTGGGTTGCATCGAGACGAACGCACCTTCGACTTCGGGCTGCTGAGTCAGACTCCAATCGCCCTTGGGTCCACGGATCGCCCGCACCACCGCGCCCGGTCGGATGCGACTCTTGGGCGGCGCCCGCACTGCCAGGCCGGAGGTCACGGGTCGAAGGCCTTCGCCAGTCACCGTGATCGACTCACCCGACTGCAGCACCGCCACCACCTTCTTGGGCGACGCTTCGGTGACCACGGCGGCGAGGAGCTCATCGTTGTCCGGGTGTTCGGCCAACGCCTCGGCGATACGGGCATCGAGCTCCTTGGGATCCGATGGCAGGTCGACGTAGGCCTCTGGCCCGCGGTAGACCTGTCGGCGTTCGTAGTCCATCAGACCCCGACGCAGCGCCCTGTAAGCGATCTCCTGGTCCGACGATTCGATCGTGACGTGCACGTTCAGGCCGCGCGAATAGGTGTCCTCGCCGTACTGGGCGTAGATCAGCTGCCGCACGGTTTCGGCCACGTATTGGGCGTGCACCTTGGCCTCGGTCGACGTTCGATAGCGCAGCGGCTGCTGTCGCGCGGCCTCGGCCTGCTCGGCGCCGATGAAGCCGTTGTCGACCATGCGATCGATGATGTGCAGCTGCCGCACCTTCGCGCGGCGCGGATTGGCGATCGGGTTGTATGCCGACGGTGCCTTGGGCAGCCCGGCCAGCATCGCTGCCTCGGCCACGGTGACATCCTGGAGCGACTTGCCGAAATACACCTCGCTGGCAGCGGCAAAGCCGTAGGCGCGTTGCCCGAGGTAGATCTGGTTCATGTAGACCTCGAGAATCTGCTCCTTGGACAGCTGGTTCTCGATCTTGAGCGCGAGCAGGATCTCGTAGATCTTTCGCGTGAAGGTCTTCTCGGTGGACAGATAGAAGTTGCGCGCCAGCTGCATCGTGATCGTCGATGCACCCTGGCTCTTGAACTCGCTGAGACTGGCGAGTCCCGCGCGAAGCACGCCTTTGTAGTCGACGCCGCCGTGCTCGTAGAAGTGAGCGTCTTCGATCGCCAGCACTGCGTCCTTCATCACCTTGGGGATCTGCCCGATCGGCGTGAACTGACGGCGTTCCTCCCCGAACTCGCCGAGCAGCACCCCATCAGCGGACAGCACGCGCAGCGGCAGTTTCGGCCGGTAGTCGCTCAGGCCCGCAATGTCCGGCAGGTTGGGGTAGGCCACCGACAGCGCCAGGGCCACCAGAACCGCGGCGCCTGCCGCGGCCGAAACCGTGAGCACGACCGTCCAGCCGAACACACGCGACACCACCCGAGCCCATGCCGGCCAATGTCGTGTCGGGTCCCAGCGGGCTTTCGCTGAGGGCGCCGAATCGGCGCGCGTGTTCTCGCTCATACGGTTCGCGGGATTATAGGAATGCCCTCCCCACGAACCGGGGGCTATCGTGAACTGCTTCTCGCTCGTCGCAAACCAGCCCTCCGCGGACCCATGGCCTACTGCGCAATACCGTCGACCGAGTCACTGTTGCGGCGTCGGTCCGCGGCAACGTCCGGGGAGATGGTTGCGGGAATTTTTCTTTGGTGCACAAAGGCTTTACTGCTAGCATTGAAGTGACTTATTAAGAGCGCGATCGGCTCTTTGCCGATTTGCATCGGGAGACCCAATCCGTGAGTTTTATGGACCTGTTGCTGGGTCGCAAGCACCCACCTGCCATCGGTCTCGACATCAGTTCATCGAGCGCGAAGCTGGTCGAGCTTGGACAAACAAATGGCGGCGAGTTCATTCTCGAGCGGTTTGCGTCCGAGCCGTTCGAGAAGGGCTGGATCACGGACGGCCAGATCGAGAAGTTCGATGAAGTGGCCGACGCCGTCCGGCGCGTGGTGCAGAAGAGCGGATCCAAGACCAAGCAGGTCGTGATGGCGATGCCGCAGTCGGCGGTGATCACCAAGAAGATCATGTTGCCCGCGGGCCTGCGCGAAGAGGAACTCGAACTCCAGGTCGAGTCCGAGGCCAACCAGTACATCCCCTTCTCGCTCGACGAGGTGAGCCTCGACTTCTGCGTGATCGGCCCGAGCGCCACGTCGGTTGGCGACGTGGAGGTGCTGATTGCGGCATCGCGCAAGGATCGCGTGCAGGATCGTCAGGGTCTCGCAGAGGCTGCCGGGCTGAAGCCGGTGGTTCTCGACATCGAGTCCCATGCGTCTCGCCTGGCAATGAGTCGCGTGATTTCGGCGCTGCCCAACGAAGGCAAGGATGCGCTGGTGGCGCTGTTCGAAATCGGCGCCGACACCACCAGCCTCAAGGTGCTGCGCGACGACGAGATGCTGTACGACCGTGACCAGGCCTTCGGCGGTTCGCAGCTGACGCAGCTGATATCACGCCAGTACGGCTTCTCTTTCGAGGAGGCCGAGGCCAAGAAACTCGCCGGCGACCTGCCGGAGGATTACGAGGCGTCGATCCTGGTGCCGTTCGTCGACAGCCTGTCGCAGGAAATTGGGCGGGCGTTGCAGTACTTCTTCACCAGCACGCCGCACCACAAGGTGCACTACGTGATGTTGTCCGGCGGCACCGCCACGTTGCCCGGGCTGAAGGACCGAGTCACCGAGTTGACCGGGTTCGCGTCGATGGTCGTCAATCCGTTCGACAACATGCGGTTGGGTTCCGGCATCCGCGAGGCCAAGATGCGTCGAGAGGCAGCGTCGTACCTGACGGCATGCGGTCTCGCGATGCGGAGGTTCGTGCAGTGATTCTGATCAACCTACTTCCGCATCGCGAAGAGAAGCGTGCGGCGCGCAAGCGCGCGTTCTTCGTCGCGCTGGGTGTGGCTGCGGTGGTCGGCGCGGTGGTCGTCGGCATCTGGTATTCGCTGCTCGAGCAGCTGACATCGGCACAGCAAGCACGCAACGCCTTCTTGAAGAACGAGATCGCGAAGCTGGAGTCGCAGATCAAGGACATCGCCAACCTGCGCAGCGAGATCGAGGCGTTGAAGGCCAGGCAGCGCGCGGTGGAGGATCTTCAGACCAACCGCAATATCCCTGTCTATCTGCTCGACGAATTGGTCAAGCAGACACCTGAAGGCATCTACCTCAGTTCGATCAAGCAGAACGGCAGCGTCGTGACGGTGGCTGGCGTCGCGCAGACCAACGAGCGCGTATCCGAGTTCCTGCGCAACGCCCAGTACAACTCCAAGTGGCTCGAGCGGCCGGAGCTGGTGGAGATCAAGGCGGTCAACATGACCACTGCGAACAAGGAGCAGCGCCGCTTGTACGAATTCTCGATGCGCGTCACGATGAAGCGGCCCAGCGCGCCGGCACCGGCGGGATCGGCGCCGGGCGCCGTCGTCGCCGGCAAGACTGCGTGAAGAGGTGACAGATGGCTACCCGCTCACGCCAACTCAATTTCGACGTCACCACGCTGCTGGATCACGCAGCCTCCCAGTTTCGCGGCCTGAATGCGCGCGAGCCGGGGCAGTGGCCGGCATTGCCGAAGCTCGCAGCCTGGCTCGGCGCTGCAGTGGCGGTGGTGGCGGTCGGCTGGTTCGCGCTGCTGTCAGGGGCTGCCGACGAACTGCAGGCGGAGCGTGACCGTGAGCCGGCGCTCAAGTCCGACTACCGTGGCAAGCTGGCGCAGGCGGTCAATCTGACCGAGTTGCGGAAGCAGAAGCTGCAGGTTCAGGAGTACGTGACCCAGCTGGAAAAGCAGCTGCCTGGCAAGGCCGAGATGGATGCGCTCTTGTCGGACATCAACCAGGCCGGTCTCGGCCGCGGACTCCAGTTCGAGTTGTTCAGACCAGGGCAAGTCGAGGTCAAGGAGTATTACGCGGAGCTGCCGATCGCAATCCGCGTCACGGGGCGCTACCACGACCTCGGTTCTTTCGCCGCCGACGTCGCCAACCTGTCGCGGATCGTGACGCTGCACAACCTGAGCATCGCCCCGGCACAAGCGAAGGATCTGTCGGGCAACCTGGCGATGGACGCCACCGCGCGCACATATCGCTACCTGGACACCAGCGAAGTGGCTGCACAGCGCAAGGCAACTGCCGGCAAGCCGGGAGCCAAGAAATGACGGCAAAGAGCATCACTTGGATCGCCTTGCTGGCCATGGGCGCGATGCTGGCAGGGTGCGGGGCGGACACCGACGAGCTGCAAAGCTGGATGGACCAGCAGCGGCGCGAGGTGAAGCCCAGCGTCACGCCGCTGACGCCGCCCAAGAAGTTCGATCCGGCGCCGTACGCGAGCCTGCAAGCCGTCGAGCCATTCAGCACCCAGAAGCTGTCGGTGGCGCTCAAGCAGGAGGCAAAGCAGCCGAATTCCCTGTTGGCATCCGAATTGAACCGGCGCAAGGAGCCACTGGAGTTCTACACCCTCGATGGCATGAGCATGGTGGGTAGCGTGGTGAAGCAGGGACGGCCGTTCGCGCTGCTGAGAGTCGACAACCTGCTCTACCAAGTGAAGGTGGGCGACTACCTGGGCCAGAACTACGGGCGGGTCACGAAGATTACCGAGACCGAGATCTCGCTGCGCGAGATCGTTCAGGATGCAGCCGGCGAATGGATCGAGCGGCCCGGCACGCTGCAGCTGCAGGAGAAGGCGCGATGAGTCAACAGCGGGAGAACCTCAACATGTTGAAGTGGCGCCTGAGAGCGGCCGCATTCCTGGCGGCATTGGTCGCCCCGTTGGCCAGCTGGGCGGACAACACGATCCAGGCGATCACCAGCAGCCAGCAAGGCGGCAGTGACGTCGTGCGCATCGAGCTCGCGGAGCCGATCAACGCGTTGCCGACGGGTTTCACGGTGCAAGCGCCGCCGCGCGTGGCGCTCGACCTGCCCGGCATCGGCAATGGTCTGGGGCGCTCGACGGTCGACGTCAATCAGGGCAACCTGCGGTCTGTCAGCGTGGCCCAGGCCGGGGACCGCACGCGGCTGGTTTTCAATCTCAAGCAAGCGGCCAACTACCGAGCCGAGCTGCAGGGCAAGGTTCTGGTCGTTGTGCTCGAGGGCAGCGGGGCGACGACAGCGACGGCTGGTGCGACCAGCCCGACCGGTGAGCCCACACACTTTGCAGCCAGCCAGAATCGGGAGCAACTGCCGCTGAAGGACATCGACTTCCGCCGCGGTCCTGATGGGGCCGGTCGAGTCATCGTCGGCCTGGCGAACACACAGGTCGGCGTGGATATTCGGCAGCAGGGCCAGAGCCTGGTGGTGGAGTTCCTGCGCTCCACGTTGCCCGACGCGCTGCGCCGCCGGCTCGACGTGACCGATTTCGGCACCCCTGTGCAGACGGTATCGGCCATGCAAAACGGCGATCGGGTACGCCTGGTCGTCGATCCACGGGGCAACTGGGAGCACAGCGCGTACCAGACCGACAACCAGTTCGTGCTGGAAGTGCGGCCGATGAAGGTCGACCCGAACAAGCTCACGCAGGGCCCGGGGTACGCGGGCGAGAAGCTGTCGCTGAACTTCCAGAACATCGAAGTGCGCGCGTTGCTGCAGGTGATTGCGGACTTCACGAACTTCAACGTCGTGACCAGCGACACCGTGACGGGCAGCGTGACGTTGCGCCTGAAGGATGTCCCGTGGGACCAGGCACTCGACATCATCCTGCAGAGCAAGGGGTTGGGGGTTCGCAAGTCGGGCAACGTCCTGTGGATCGCGCCGAAGGACGAGTTGGCGGCCAAGGAAAAGCTGGAACTCGAGGCACGCAAGCAGGTCGCCGATCTGGAGCCGGTGCGCACGCAGTCGTTCCAGCTGAACTACACGAAGGCTGAGGACGTCGCCAAGGGCCTGACCGGCCAAGGCACCGGTCAGCAACAGGGTGGCGTGGCCAGTCGCATCCTGAGTGCGCGCGGCAGTGTCATCTCGGAGCCCCGGACGAACCAGATCTTCGTGACGGATATTCCTTCGAAGCTCGAGGAAGTCCAGAACCTGATCACCAAGATCGACGTTCCGGTGCGTCAGGTGATGATCGAAGCGCGCATCGTCGAGGCCTCCGACAGTTTCGGACGCGCTCTCGGCGTCAAGCTCGGCGCGCTCGACTTGAACAGCGCAAACCCGGGTTACTCGGTCGGCGGTGGCAACACGCGGGTCTCGCTGCCCACTGGAAACTACCTCGGCGTCGGCGAACAGACAGGCCAGGCCGCTATCACGGCTGGCAGCTACATTCCGAACACGCAGTTCGTCAACCTGCCGGCCAATACCAGCACGCTCGGCGGTGCGGCGGCCGCATCGTTCGCGCTGTCGCTGTTCAGCGCATCGGCGCAGAAGTTCCTCAACCTCGAGTTGACGGCACTGGAGGCAGACGGCAAGGGCAAGATCATTTCGAGCCCGCGCGTCATCACCGCGGACCAGATCAAGGCCCTGATCGAGCAGGGCACCGAGCTTCCCTATCAGGTGGCCACCTCCAGCGGCGCCACGTCGATCCAATTCCGGAAGGCGAACCTGAAGCTCGAAGTCACGCCACAGATCACGCCCGAAGGCAACGTGATCCTCGACGTCGACGTCAACAAGGACAGCGTCGGTCAGAACACACCGGCCGGCTTCGCGATCGACACCAAGCACGTGAAGACCCAAGTGCTGGTCGAGAATGGCGGCACGGTCGTGATCGGCGGTATCTTCACGCAGAACGAGCGTGAGGACGTCAACAAGGTTCCGTTGCTGGGCGACGTGCCGGTTCTGGGCTACTTGTTCAAGAACACGGTTCGCAATACCGGCAAGACCGAGTTGCTGGTGTTCCTGACTCCCAAGATCATTACGGACCGCACGGCGGCACGCTGATCGCTTTTTCCGAGAAGGCGCCGGCCCGATGGCCGGCGCTTTGCGTTCGTGGGCAGCAATACACGATGACGGTCATCGCTCTGATCGGCATGCCAGGCAGCGGGAAGTCCAGCGTCGGGCGCCAGCTCGCGCGCCGCTTGAACTGGACGTTTGTCGATGCAGACGCCGAGGTCGAGCGTCAGATTGCCTGCTCGATCCGCGCCTATTTCCAGCAGCACGGCGAGCCGGCTTTTCGCGACGTCGAGCAATCGGTACTCGCCGGTCTTCTGGCGCGCGACCGCATCGTCCTGGCTACCGGTGGCGGGGCGGTGCTGCGCCAGGCCAATCGCCAAGCGCTCGCCGCGCGCGCGGAGGTCGTGTACCTGCGCTCGACGGTCGAGGAACTGATGCGCCGGCTTCGGCACGACACGCAGCGCCCGCTGTTGCAGGTCAGCGATCCGACCAGGAGGCTGCGCGAGCTGTTCGAGGAACGAGATCCCTTGTATCGGCAATGTGCACGGTTTGTCATCGAGACCGGAAGGCCCTCGGTGAAGATCCTCTGCGGCATGATTCTGATGCAGCTGGAGTTGGCGGGGGTGGTCGAGCCGGTGCAGGCCCCCGCGCCGCCGGTCGGTGGTCACGGCGATCGCGGTGCGTGACCCGATTGGACTCGTGCGGCCCATACACTAGGGGCGTGCCCGAGACCCCGATGCAGACGACGAACGCCACGACGCGTCGCTTGACCGTCAATCTCGGCGAGCGCAGCTACGACGTGGTCATCGGTCGAGGTCTGGTGGATAGACCGTCGACCTGGGGCGCTGCGCCGGCCGGTGGCGCGGCAATGGTCGTCACCAATTCCACCGTGGCACCGTTGTATCTGTCGCGGATGATGACGGCGCTGCAGGGTCGCCATCGTCGCGTCCACAGCATCGAATTGCCTGATGGCGAGCAGTACAAGAACTGGACGACGCTCACTCGCGTGTTCGACGCGCTGCTGCAGGCAGGCTGCGACCGCGACACCACGATCTATGCGCTGGGCGGCGGTGTCGTCGGCGACATGGCCGGCTTCGCTGCTGCGACCTTCATGCGCGGCGTCCCCCATGTGCAGCTGCCGACCACGCTGCTGTCGCAGGTCGACTCGTCGGTCGGTGGCAAGACCGCCATCAACCACCCGCTGGGCAAGAACATGATCGGTGCGTTCCACCAGCCGCGCGTGGTCGTTTGTGATATCGACACCTTGCGGACGCTGCCCGACCGCGAGCTGCGCGCCGGTCTGGCCGAAGTCGTCAAGTACGGGCCGATCGCCGACTGGGCGTTCTTCGAGTGGATCGAACATCATGTGGACGACCTGCTCGCTCGCGACCCGCATGCGCTCATGCACGCGGTGGGCCGATCGTGCGAGATCAAGGCCGACATCGTCGCGCGCGATGAGCGCGAGGGTGGGCTGAGGGCGGTGCTGAACTTCGGCCACACCTTCGGCCACGCGATCGAGGCCGGCCTGGGCTTCGGCACTTGGCTACATGGGGAGGCCGTGGCCGCCGGTATGGTCATGGCGGCGACGCTATCGGTCCGCCTGGGCATGGTCGACGAGCAGACAACGCCTCGGCTGGTTTCGGTGCTGGAGCGCTGCGGTCTACCCACTCGGGCGCCGGCAATGGCCGCAGCGCGCTACCTCGAACTGATGCGTCTGGACAAGAAGGCGCGCGATGGCGAGATTCGTTTCACCTTGCTGGACGGACGCGGGCGTGCGGTGCTGCGCGGGGTGGACGACGGTGTGGTGCGGGAAATCATCGAGCGCACGACCCAGCCGTGAGCTGGTGGCGGTGAGGTACCCGTCTTGGCTCGGCTAACGCGTCTGACTGTCGGTGGTCAGGGGCACCTCGTGCTGCTGAGGGCACACAGCGGCCAACGTGTCTTCAGCGACGACGCGGATCGATCGTCGTTCATGTCGGCGCTGCAGGCCGCTTGCGGTGCCGAGGGTGTGGCGCTGCACGCGTACAGCCTGCTGCAGGACCGGGTCTGGCTTCTCTGCACGCCGGCTGGTGCGCGAGCGCTGGGCCGTGCGATTCAGGCGCTGGGGAGGTCGTTCTCCACGTCCCTCAATCGCCGCCATGGGCGTCGCGGGAGCGTCTGGGATGGGCGCTATCGGTCTGCGGTCATCGAAGGAGGAGGCCAGCTCCTGCAGGCCATGGTATTCGTTGAGCAGGCGCCGGTCCGAGCGGGCCTTTCTTCCGCGCCTACGGCCACCCCGTGGTCCAGCGCGAGACATCACGTGGGATCAAACTCTGAGTGGACGCTCACTGACGCTCCGGCTTATTGGTCTCTTGGCAATACACCGTTCGAGCGCTGCATGGCATATCGCGCTTTGCTCGATGAGCCCCAGGACGACACGCGGGTCGACCGTATCACGAGGGCGGTCCTGGGCGGTTGGGCGCTGGGCTCTGCGGCCTACCTGGAGGCGCTCGGCCAACGAACCGCGCGACCGCTTGCGCCCAAGCCACGCGGTCGACCTAGAAAGCGAAGTCCAGCGCTGTAGCTTGCGGCATCCGGGGTTGGGCGCGCTTCTGGCATTTCGCCGACGGGGCCGAATACCAGTTGAACTTGTACGTCCCCATTTAACGATTGCTGTTTTGGAGACGCGTACTTAAATAGGCTCTGACCCCAGTTATTTCGATTGTGCGGCATGGTGCGGTGCATTAAATTCCTCCGGCTACTGCCAGGGAGTGCCCATGAGCCAACAACCCGCCTTCTCACAAGCAGCGGACACGGTGGCGGATGCCGAGCGCGGCGGCCTGTACAGCGCGCGAAACGAGCACGACGCATGCGGCGTGGGCTTTGTTGCGCACATCAAGGGACAGAAGTCGCACCAGATCATCGAACAGGGGCTGAAGATCCTGGCCAACCTCGACCACCGAGGCGCCGTGGGCGCAGACACACTGATGGGCGATGGCGCCGGGATCCTGATTCAGATTCCGGACGACTACTACCGCGCCGAGATGGCGGCGCTGGGCACCGAACTGCCCCCGCCCGGCGAATACGGGGTCGGGATGATCTTTCTGCCCAAAGAACATGCGTCGCGCCTGGCTTGCGAGCAGGAGTTGGTCCGTGCGGTCAGGGCGGAAGGGCAGGTCTTGATCGGCTGGCGCGACGTTCCGGTTGACCGCGCGATGCCCATGTCCCCGGCGGTGCGCGCGAAGGAGCCGGTCATCCGCCAGATCTTCATCGGGCGCGGCCCGGACGTGATCGTGCCCGACGCGCTCGAGCGCAAGCTCTACGTGATCCG
>DATIFD010000709.1:0-13819 GCA_035455385.1 Burkholderiaceae bacterium | reverse complement strand
ATGGGGGGGGTGGGGGCGGTGGTGGCGGTGGGGGCGGCGGTGGTGGCGGCGGTGGTGGCGCCGGTGGCGGTGCAGGCGGCGGTCCCGGTGCGGGCGCGGGTCCGGGAGCCGGCGCGGGCGCCGGCCAGGGCATGTCGCCCTCGGGCAAAGGAAGTCCGCAGGCGGCCACCGTGCAGGCGCGTGAGCAGGTGCGCTCGCAGGAGCAGACGATGCAGCACACGCGCAGCCAGCTCAAGACGCAAGACCAACTGCTCTCGCAGACGCGCACCCAGACCCGCACGCAGGAGCAGTTGCTCCAACACACCCGCGACCAGCTGCGCACGCAGGAACAGTTGCTGACGCAGACGCGCGACCAGATGAAGCAGCACGAACAGGCGCGCCAGCAGGTTCGCGACCAGCTGCGGCAGCAGGAGCAGGTGCAGACCCAGACGATGGAGCAGCTCCGCGCGCAGGAGCAGGCCCAGACCCGCACCCTCGAGCAGCTTCGGACCCAGGAGCAGACGCAGGAGAAGGCGCGCGATCAGCTGCGGACGCAGGAACAGACGCAGACGCAGACCCGCGACCAGCTGAAGACACCCTGATCTGTCGCAGCGGGATTTCCACATTCATTTGCAGTGAGTCGAACCATGAAACGCAGAGTCTTCCATGCCGCGGCCGTCGCCGCGGCGATCATGTTGGTGAGCGCCTGCGGTGGCGGCGACGAGGCGCCGGCACCGGTGATGACCGTGGATGCCAGCGGTGCGTCCTCCATCGACGTCAGCGCGCTCTCGGCACAGCTGTCGACCTATCCGATCGCGCCGCTGTCCGCGGCAGAGCAGGCAAGCCTGGCCTCGATGCGCGAGGAGGAGCAGCTCGCACACGACGTCTATGCGGTCAGTGCCACGCTGTACAACCCGCCGATCTTCGCGAACATCGCGGCGAGCGAGGCCACGCACTCGGCAGCGGTCAAGACGCTGCTCGATCGCTACTCCCTGCCCGACCCTCTGCAGGGCCTGCCGAACGGCACCTTCAAGACGGCTGCGTTCCAGACTCTGTACGACACGTACGTGGCCACCAGCAGGACGGGCCTGATCGCGGCACTGCAAGTTGCCGTCGAGATCCAGGAACTCGACATCCACGACATCACGGTGCAGAAGGCGAGCATCGACAACGCCGACATCCTGATGGTGTACGACCACCTTCTGCGCGGGTCGCGCAACCACATTCGCGCCTTCATGAAGGTGCTGGTCCAGCAGGGCGGCACCTACGTGCCGAAGTACCTCAGCCAGGCCGAGTTCGACGCCATCGTCAATTCCGCGATCGAGACCGGGCGCTGAGCCGTCTGGCTCGACGCGCCGGCGCGTGCGAGCCCGCCCTGGGCGAGCACACGCGCCCCAATGGCGTTTCGACGCGCACGCGCTATCCTCCGCGGCAACCGGGCGTGCCGAGGTCGGCGGCTCGTCCATCGAGCACCGAAGGAGTGGCACCTTGGCGCCTGACAACGCAGCAGACACGCCAGGCGCCCCAGCCGACAAGGACGCGCTGCGCCGCAAGTACCGCGAAGAGCGCGACAAGCGGCTGCGTCCCGACGGCAACAACCAATACCTGCAGATCAAGGGTCGGCTGGCGCACTACGCGGCCGACCCGCACACGCCGGTCACGCCGCGCGCGCCGCGCACCGATCACGTGACCTTTGCGTTCGTCGGCGGCGGCTTTGCCGGGCTGGTGACGGGCGCACGGCTGGTCGAGGCGGGCGTAAGCGACGTGCGCATCGTCGAGAAGGGCGGCGACTTCGGCGGCACCTGGTACTGGAACCGCTATCCCGGTGCGCAGTGCGACACCGCGTCGATGGTGTACATGCCGCTGCTGGAAGAAACCGGGCACATGCCGAGCGAGAAGTACGCGCACGGGCCGGAGATCCTCGCGCACAGCCAGCGCATCGGCCGGCAGTTCGGCCTGTACGAGCACGCGTTGTTCCACACCGAGGTGCAGGATCTGTCGTGGGACGCGGCGCGAGCGGTGTGGGTGGTCCGCACCGATCGCGGCGATGCGTTCACCGCGCAGTTCATCGGCCTGGGCACCGGGCCGCTGCACGTGGCCAAGCTGCCGGGAATTCCGGGCATCGAAACGTTTCGCGGCCACGCGTTCCACACCAGCCGGTGGGACTACGGCTACACGGGTGGTGACCCGCGCGGCGCGCCGATGACCAGGCTGGCCGACAAGCGGGTGGCGATCATCGGCACCGGCGCCACCGCGGTGCAGTGCGTGCCGCACCTGGCGCGCGACTGCGCAGCGCTGTGGGTGTTCCAGCGCACACCGTCGTCGGTGGACGTGCGCGCCAACGCGCCGATCGATCGCGCCTGGTTCGCCGGCATCGCCACGCCAGGCTGGCAGCAGCGCTGGCTGGAGAATTTCACCGCCAACCAGGCCGGAGGCACCGCCAGCGAAGACCTCGTGCAGGATGGCTGGACCGATCTGGCGCGCCGCATCCGCGCCAAGGTGATGCGGTTGCCGCGCGAGCAGATGACGCCACCGGCCATGCTGGCGGCGTTCGAGGACTCCGACGACGAGAAGATGAACGAGATCCGCGCCAGGGTCGACGCCATCGTGAAGGACCCCGACACCGCGCACAAGCTCAAGGCCTGGTACCGCCAGCTGTGCAAGCGGCCGTGCTTCCACGACGAGTACCTGCAGGCCTTCAACCGCCCCAACGTCACGCTGGTGGACACCGACGGCAGGGGCGTCGAGCGCATCAGCGAGCGCGGCGTCGTGGTGGCCGGAATCGAATATCCGGTGGACTGCATCGTCTACGCGTCGGGCTTCGAGGTGTTCACCGAGTACACGCGCCGCGCCGGCTTCGACCCCACCGGCCGCGGCGGACTCAGGCTGTCGCAATACTGGGCCGACGGCATGCGCAGCAAGCACGGCATCCACGTGCACGGCTTTCCGAACGCCTTCATCGTCGGGCCGACGCAGGGCGCGAACCTGATCTCCAATGTGCCGCACAACCTCACCGAGGCCGGCAAGACGATCGCCGCAATCGTGCGCCACGCGCTGGACGTGCAGGCGCGCGAGGTTGAGGTCACGAAAGAAGCCGAAGACGCCTGGGTCAAGCTGCTGTTGAGCGGCCCGGGCATGCTGATCGGCTCGCTCGATTGCACGCCGGGCTACTACAACAACGAAGGGCAGGACCTCGGCATGCGCGCCAAGCTCAACGTCGGCTATCCGCTGGGGCCGCAGGCGTACTTCAAGTACCTCGACGGCTGGCGCATGTCGGGGCGCTTCGAGGGCCTGGAGTTCAGAACCGGGTGATGCGGCTGCGCCGCCCTTCAGCCGGCCGCCTTGCGCAGCGCCGCCTCGAGCAGCTCGCGGCGCTGCAGCCCTTCGCTCCACTGCCGTCCGCCGATGAGTCCGCCGTCAACCACCAGCGCGTGCCCGTTGACGAAGCCGGACTCGTCGCTGGCCAGCCAGGCGGCCGCGTTGGCGATGTCCTCGGGCAAGCCCGCACGGCGAAGGGGTTGCATGCTGCTGAGCGCCTGCTTCATCACGTCGACGGTGCGCTCGGCGGCGTCCGGCGCGAGCCCGAACGCCTTGCCGAAGATCGGCGTCGCGATGCCGCCCGGGCAGATGCAGTTCACGCGCACGCCGCTTTCGCCGAGCTCCATCGCCACGCTGTGCGTCAGGTGGATCACCGCGGCCTTGGCCGCGCTGTAGGCGTGCGGGCCGTGGCCGGTGCGCAGGCCGGCCACGCTGGCCGTGCTGACGATGCTGCCGCTGCCCTGGCGCTTCATCACCGGAGCGACATGCTTCATGCCCAGGAACACGCTGCGCAGCAGCACGCCGATGGCGGCGTCGAACGCATCGACGTCGGTCTCCTCGATCGGCCCGGTCGGCCCGGGGCTGCCGGCGTTGTTGACCATCACGTCGACGCGGCCGAAACGCTCCGACGCGTCGGCGACCAGCGCCCGCACGTCGTCCTCGCGGCTGACGTCGCAATGACAGTACGACACCGCATCGCCGAGCGACGCGACGATCGCCCGGCCGCGCGCGTCGTGCACGTCGGCGGCGACCACGTGCGCGCCGTCGGCAGCAAACCGCCGCGCGATCGCCTCGCCGATGCCGCTGGCCGCGCCGGTGACGATGGCCACCTTGTTCTGCAGTCTGGTCATGAAGCACCCTTCCAACGAACCGCTGATGCCGCGCAGCATCGCACAGACGGCTGCAAGGTTCGCGCGCTCAGGTGGCGAGCTTGCGTCCGAGCCGCGACTCGACGCTGGCGATCTTGGAGCGAAGGCGGCTCTCGGCGCCTCGTCGGTAGTCGACCTTCAGGTTCACGCCGATGCGCGCGCAGTCGCGCTCCAGCTCGCGAAAGCACGCGGTGACGACGCCGATCACCCGGTCCCAGTCGCCCTCGAGGATGGTGCCCATCGGCGTCAGCTGGTAGGGCACGCCGCTGCGGTCGATCACGTCGAGCACCCGCGCGACGTGCGCGCTGACGCTCTCCCCCTGGCCGGCGGGGGCCATCGCGAATTCGAGCAGAACCATCTTCAGGTCTCCTTGGTCGTCGTTGCAGACTCGGGGTGCAAGCGCGGCGGCACGATGTGCGCAAAGCGCTCGGCGATCACCGTGATGATGCGCTGCTGCATATCCGCGGGCGCCGTGCGCTCGCGATGCGCCTCGCACCACGCCTGGGCCAGGCTCGTCAGCGCGTCGGCGCGGTAGCGTCGCGCGCCACCCGCGGCCACCTCGAAGCGGTTGGCCGCCTCGGTCATCGTGACCGGGTCGGCGGTGGCGATGACCACCGCGTGCGCCAGCACGAGCGGCCGGCCCCCGACCCGTCGCCACGCCTGGGCGGTGCCGACGCACTTCCGTCCACCGACGGCCAGGTTGTAGCGGCCATCGCAGAACGAACCGTCGACGGGCTGAGTCCGCGCCTCGATGCCCAGGCGGGCGAATGCCGCCGCGAGATCGTCGGTGAGCGCGCGATAGATGGCATCGGTGCCGAAGGGGCCGGCAGTGGCGGCGGGCCAGATCAGGCTCAGGTTGAGCACGCCGGGCCCCTGAGGCACCAGGCCGCCGCCGGACAGGCGCTGCTGCACCGGCCAGCCTTCGGCCGCGCTGATCGCGCACGCCTGCGCCCAGCGCGGCAGGCGCTGGTGGCTGCGCGGTGCGACCAGGGCCGGCGGGCTGCGCCACAAATGCGCCGCCGCGCGGCCGGTGGCCGCGACGCGCGCCAGCCAGTCTCGTTCGCAGGCCACGCCATCGGACAGCGCGGTCTCGTGGACCGTGACGAAGCCGAAGACCGGCAGGCTCATCGCATGGGGCCAGCGCCCGACTAACCGGAGACGTGTCGCTTGAGCAAGGCGTTGACGTCGCTCGCCTTTTCCATCATCGACATGTGACCGGCGTCGTCGAACACCTCGACGGTGGCGCCCGGCGGCGCGTTGCCGGCGTGGCTCGCGGGAATCACGCGGTCCTCGCGCCCCCACACCACCAGCACCGGTACGCCGCTGCCCTCGAGCTCGAGCCCCGGCGTCTCGGACTGGCGGCCGCCGGCAAACAGGCTCGCGCCGAGCGCGCTCAGCGCCTCGGCGACGCCGTCGATGCGCTTGTACTTGAGCAGATCGTCGAGCAGCTGCCGCGTCACCAGCTCGGGATCGGCAAACAATTGCTCGACCACCGGCTTCAGGTCGCGCCGCGAGGCGGCCTCGACGAAGCCCTCGGTGTAGCCGGTGTTGATCTCGCTGCCCAGCCCGGCGCTGTTGATCAGCGCCAGCGACGCGACCCTCGTCGGATGGTCGAGTGCCATGCGCGCCGCGATCGCGCCGCCCATCGAGTGGCCGACCGCGTGCACGCGCTCGACGTCGAGCTGATCGAGGAAGCGCACGGCGAAGTCCGACAGATCCGCCAGCGCGGTGCCCGGCAACCGCGGCGTCGACTGCCCGTGGCCAGGGAGATCGAGCGCGATCACCGGCGCCACCTCGGCCACCGCATCGAGGTTGAACAGCCAGTTGTCGAGGTCGCCGCCGAAGCCGTGCAGGAAGAGCACCGGCACGCCGCGCTCGGGCCCGCGACGCGCATAGCGCACCGTCAGGCCGTCGACGTCGACTGTGGCGTACGCCGATGCGCCCTCTTCCACCTCTTCGCCCGCATCCGGCACCACGTAGCCGGCGATGTAGGCGTCGATCTCGGCATCGCTCACCGAGGAGTCCGCCAGCACCCCCAGCAGCGCCTTCACCGGCAGCGTCTCGCCCTCTTTCGCGACCTTGCGCCGCAGCAGGCCGGGGTCCGGCGCCTCGACGGCGTTGCTGATCTTGTCGGTCTCGACCTCGAGGATCGGCGTGCCGACCGCGATCTCGGCACCCTCGTCGACCAGCCAGGCGGTGACGGTGCCCTCTCGCATCTCCAGGCCCCACTTGGGCATGACGATCGGCGTGATGGTGCTCATGACTGCAACTCCTCGGTCGAGCGCTCAGTGGGCCAGCGTGCGCTTGACGGCGGCGGCGATCTGCGCCGCGCCCGGGATGTAGAGGTCCTCGAGCACCGGCGAGAACGGCACCGGCGTGTGCGGCGCAGTCACCATCTGGATCGGCGCCGTGAGCGCGCGGAAGGCCTGCTGTGCCACCTGCGCCGACACGTCGGCGGCGATGCTGCAGCGCGGGTTGGCCTCGTCGACGCACACCAGACGGCCGGTCTTCTCGACGCTCTCGAGCACGGTGTCGATGTCCAGCGGCGACAGCGTGCGCAGGTCGATCACCTCGACGTCGACGCCTTCCTTGGCCAGCGCCGCGGCAGCGTCGAGGCTGCGGTGCACCATCAGGCCGTAGGTGGCGATGGTCGCGGTCTTGCCGTCGCGCACGACGTTGGCCTCGCCGAACGGGATCGCGTAGCTCGACTCGGGCACCTCGCCCTCGAAACCGTAGAGGTTCTTGTGCTCGAGAAAGATCACCGGGTCGTTGTCGCGGATGCTCTGGATCAGCAGGCCCTTGGTGTCGTACGGCGTGCTCGGGCACACCACCTTCAGCCCCGGGATGTGCGTGAACAGCGGCGTCAGCATCTGCGAGTGCTGCGCCGCGGCGCGGAACCCGCCGCCGCACATCGCGCGGATCACCACCGGTGTCTGCGCCTTGCCGCCGAACATGTACCTGAACTTCGCCGCCTGGTTGTAGATCTGGTCGAAGCACACGCCCATGAAGTCGACGAACATCAGCTCGGCCACCGGGCGCATGCCGCAGCAGGCGGCTCCGATCGCCGCGCCGATGTAGGCGCTCTCGCTCAACGGTGTGTCGAGCAGCCGGTCGCCGTGCTTGGCGTACAGGCCCTTGGTGACGCCGAGCACGCCGCCCCAGGCATCGCGCTCGCCGTCGCCGCCGGCACCGCCGACGATGTCCTCGCCCATCACGATCACCGACGGGTCGCGCACCATCTCCTGGTCGAGCGCCTCGTTGATCGCCTGCTTCATGCTGATCTTGCGTGCCATGGTGTTGTCTCCTTCGCGCTCAATACTTGACGTAGACGTCGGTCAGCAGGTCGGCCTGCGTGGGCAGCGGTGCGGCCTTGGCGGCCACGACCGCGCTCTCGATGAGGCCGAGCACGTCGTGGTCGATCTTCTGCAACTCGGCGGCACTGATGACGCCGGCGCTGGTGACCGCGGCGGCGAACTTCTTCAGGCAGTCATTGTTGGCGCGGTTGTGCTCGTTCTCGCCCGGCGCGCGGTAGGTCTGCGCGTCGCCCTCGAAGTGGCCGTGGAAGCGGACCATCTTGCACTCCAGCAGCGCGGGCCCGCCGCCCTTGCGCGCGCGGCTGATGATCTCGCCCGCCGCCTCGTGCACCGCGAAGAAGTCGGTGCCGTCGACCGTGACGCCGGGCAGCCCGAAGCCCGCGGCGCGGTCGACGTACGAATCCACCGCCACGCCATAGTCGCGCGAAGTGGATTCGGCATAGCCGTTGTTCTCGACGACGAAGATCGCCGGCAGGTTCCACACGGCGGCGAGGTTCAGGCTCTCGAGGAAGGTGCCCTGGTTGGAAGCACCGTCGCCGACGAAGCTGATGGCGACTTCGCCCTTGCCGCGGAACTTGGCCGCCAGTGCCGCGCCACACACCAGCGGCGCCCCGGCACCGAGGATGCCGTTGGCGCCCATCATCCCCTTGTCGAGGTCGGCGATGTGCATGCTGCCGCCCTTGCCCTCGCAGGCGCCACCCTTCTTGCCGTAGATCTCCTTCATCATCGCCACCACGTCGACGCCCTTGGAGATGCAGTGGCCGTGGCCGCGGTGCGTCGACGCGATGCGATCACCGGGCCCCAGGTGCATCATGATCCCCGTGCCGGCGGCCTCTTCGCCGGCGTACAGGTGCACGAAGCCCGGGATGTCGCCGCGGCCGAAGTCGATGTGCAAGCGCTCCTCGAACTCGCGGATCGTGCGCATCGTGCGGTAGGCCTGGAGCAGCTGCTCCTTGGATTGCGGAAACGGGTTGCCTGCCATCGTGGGTCTCCTGATCAGGTCGTTGCGGGGGAAGGGGTGGGCGCAGTCACCACCGCCACGTCGCGCAGCAGCCCTCGATCGGCTGCCACGCGCATGCAGCGCGCCACGTCCACGGAGAAGAACGCGTCTTCGTGCAGCGTCATCTGCACGCTCTGGCCGGGCTCGAAGGCGAGCTCGCGTTCGCCGTCGAGCGCCACGGTGCCGGCAGTGGCCGCCACTGGCAGCGGCGTGCCGGCGGCCATGCGCTGCCAGTGCGCGATGCGCACCGGCCGCACCATGCCCGGAGCGATGGGCGCGGCGAGCGTGAGCGCCGCGGGCGCGCCGTCGGCCGCCAGCTGAACCGCGAGGCCGCCGGGCTCGCGCCGGCCCACCGGCTGCAGCAGCCCGCCGATGGCCGAAAGGCCGATGGCCTGCGGCTCGGCGAAGGCCAGGTACATCGCATCGAGCGAGCTCGTCTTCCACAGCGCGCGCGCGCCCACGCTGCGGTCGTGCGTGACCACCGCGTCGACGATCGCGATGTCGCGCCGGTCTTCGTCGCGCACCGGGTCGGCGATGTGCACCTGCACCAGCTTGTTGGGCGCCAGCGCCTCGCGGGCTGCGAGGCGGCCGCAGGCGAACAACCCCGCCGCGATGCCGGCGATGGTGGGCTCGCGCATCTCCGGGAAGGCGTTGTTGGTGCCGGTGGAAAGGCCCACGATCGGCACCCGGCTGCCCGCGGCCACCAACTCGCGCGCCACCGCGCGGTGCGTGCCGTCGCCGCCCAGCACCACGATCGCCGACACGCCGGCGCAAAGCAGCAGCCGCGTGGCGGCGAAGGTGTCGTCCACCGTGGAGGTGGGCACCATGTCGAGGAACTCCACCTGCGGGTAGCGCGTGGCGTGCGCCTCGTCGTGGTGGTGGTGCGCGTGCCGCTTGAAGTGCCGCTCCAGCAGCGCCCGGATGCCGCCGCGGTCGGGCATCACCAGCGCGCGCGACACGCCGCAGGCCGCCGCGCTGCTGAGCACGCGCAGCACGATGTTCACGCGGTCGGTGATCTGCAGGTTGCCCGCGTTGGCCACCACGCGGCGGATGTCGCGCGCGGATACGGGGTTGGCGATGACTCCGAGGGTGGGCCCCTGCGCGGCGGGCGCGGGTGTGACAGTGTGCGGCGCGGGGGTGGGCATGGCCCCATACGGTGCATGGGGCGTGCCACGACGGCCCGCACCACGGCCGGTGCCGGTTTGAGGACTGCTGCCTCGGGTGAACCCGCGGCAGTGCGGGGTGTCACAGCGAGACAGGTGTCACAGGGGATCGAAGGTCAGGCGCATGTGGCGCGAGGCATCGACTTCGTTGCGAGCGGCGCTGGCACCCGCACCACCGAAGGTCCGCCTGGCCACGTTGCGACGTTCGACTTGCGTCAACGGAGGTCCGCATCAGACTGCGAGCAGTCGATGAACGTTGAACCCTTGAACGTCCGTTGCTGTACTGAGCTGACGCTTCGGGCCGCGTGGGCCGAGCATCGGCGTAGGTCTGCTCGGGAACCGATTCCGAGCCGGTGTTGACGACTACCGATGTTCGGTCCGGCGCGGTCGAACGCCAGCTTTCACTCTGCAGGTGTTGGACCGCTGTCTCGCATTGGCGCCGCATCGGTCATGCCAACGCGGCCTTCTCCAATCCGAATGCTTGGTCCTGGGAGCCCGGCACCACGCGAAACGCGACGGCCATGCGGTTCCAACCGTTGATCGCCATGACCCCGAACGTGAGGTCCGACAGTTCCCTCTCCGAGAATTGCTCGCGCGCCTGGGTGTAGGTCTCGTCGGAAACGCCGGTGGGTGACAGGTGCGTCAGCGCCTCGGTCCAGGCCAACGCGGCGCGCTCGCGCGCACCGAAAAGCGGCGACTCGCGCCAGATGGCCACGTGATGTAGGCGCAGTTCGCGCTCTCCTCGGATCTTGGCCTGCTTGACATGCATGTCCAGGCAGAACGCGCAGCCGTTGAGTTGCGAGGCCCGAATGTCGATCAGCTGCGCGAGGTCCGGATCGAGACCTGCATCGCGCGTGATCGACAGACCGAAGTCCTGGAATTTCTTGATCAGCCCGGGCGAGTGACGCGTTACGTCGAGGCGCGGCTGCAGCGAATGTTGGCTCATGTTGGCTTTCCTTGGCTGTGGTTTGTGGCGTGCACGGACACTTCGCACACAACCTCAAGACGATTCGCTCGCCTGCTCTGTGACAGCGCTGGCTCCCTGTGCGCCGGCGTCGAGCTGTTCACCGTGTCGAAGCATTCGGCAGCACAAGTGCATCATCGACGTGCAAGACGAATCAAGCGAGGCATCATTGACCCGACGATGTGATCCGGGGAAATTGCAGCTGAAACGCGCGGTGCAACCCTTTGCTCGATGAACGGTCACAAACAGGCCGGCTTGCTCGTCTTAGTCAGCATGGAACCAACCCCCGCCGCCCGCGGGCCCACGGCCGATGTCTTCGAGCAGCATCGAAGGCGTTTGCGCGGCATTGCGT
Organism: Burkholderiaceae bacterium; assembly: GCA_035455385.1. GTDB lineage: Bacteria > Pseudomonadota > Gammaproteobacteria > Burkholderiales > Burkholderiaceae_C > JAEUPI01. The sequence continues at coordinate 2,860 of DATIFD010000709.1, read as the reverse complement.
ATCGCATGCTCGGATCTCGTGCGGAAGCCGAAGACATGGTGCAGGAGGCGTGGTTGCGCTGGCATCGCGCGGCCGGGCACGAGATTCGTGCCCCCGAGGCCTGGCTGGTTACCGCAACCACGCGCTTGTGCATCGATCGGCTGCGCCATCTGCAGGCCGAGCGGGAGACCTACGTCGGCCCCTGGCTGCCTGAACCTTTGACATGTGAGGTGGCGCCACCTCCGGATGAAGCCGTCGAGTTGGCCTCGGACCTGTCGGTGGCGTTTCTCGCATTGCTCGAGCGGCTGGCGCCCGAAGAGCGTGCAGCGTTCCTGCTGCATGACGTGTTCGACTCCGACTACGACGACATCGCACAGATCCTGGGAAAGAGCCAAAGCGCGTGCCGCCAGATCGTCAGCCGGGCGCGCAAGCGCGTGCGCGACGGCCGGCCACGCGTAAAGGTGAGTGACACCGCGCGCGCCGGCTTGCTGCGCGACCTGGTGCGCGCCATTCAGGCGCAGGACAAGGCAGCCGTGTTGCATTTGCTCGATGCTGGCGCAACGTGGACCGCCGATGGAGGGGGCAAGGTCAAGGCGGCGAAGAAAGTGATCCGTGGTAGCGAACTGATCTCCCGTTTCGCGATTGGGGCCTTCCGCCGCTATCTGTCGCGGTTGGAGTTCCGCATCGTGGGGGTCAATCTCGAGGCGGGCCTCGCGGTGTTCTACGCAGGCCGTCTGCTGTCGCTGCTGACGATCCGCACCGACGGGCGGCGGATCCTTGACGTCTACAGCCTTCTCAATCCGCAGAAGCTGCGCGGGCTCGATTTGCCTGACTGGCATTGAGCGTGTGAGTCGGCCAACTGGGCGTTGCTTTGCCAGACCCACGCTGCGCGCTCACTAGGCCTCACAGGTTCCGACCGTCCGTCGTATGTCCTACCTATTGACGCTCACACTTATCGCCGGCCTGTACCTAGTTGCAGTGGCGAGCCCTGGCCCGAACTTCTTCATCATCTCCCAGCTCGCACTCAACGGGCGACAACGAGAGGGTCGTCTGGTAGCGGTTGAACGGCGTTTCAAGCGGCCTACACACGTGCCCGCCGTCCAATCGAGGCTATTTGCGGTAGCGCACTTGTCGCACTTGGTCTGCGCAGGGCATTCGCAAGTGAGGCCTGGCAGGCTCTTCGACCGGACGCGCCACGGCACGGCAGACCAAGAAGCCTTGGTCGAGGCACGGACCGCCCGACGATCGGTCTGACCATGATTGCTGAGCGGCCTCCCGCGAGTTGGAGTAGTGCCCGGGTCAGACTGGCTCGAGTCACTCAGGTTCAGAAGGCGAGTGTCAGCCGCTGCCAAAACCCGCCATTCGACGCTTGCCAGGGACTATGGTCGCGCACCTCGGGACTCGCCCTTTGTGAGGACTGGGATTCGGGCACCCTCGGCTGATCTAGCATCGTCGCCTTCCAAGCGATGCCGGTCTTCGGTCCGGAACCTGCCATGTCCCTGAACCGCTTCCTGTGCTGGGCGCCGCCGCTGCTGGCGGCGCTGAGCCTGGCCGTGCCTGCGGGCGCGCAGCCGGCCAAACCGCGCATCGAGAAGGCCGCCGACCTGCCGCGTTTCACCTACAAGGTCGACGGCAAGCTCGAAGACATCGTCATGCAGCCCGAACGCTTCGTGCCTTTCGCCGCCCAGGTGCGGCGCGACACGGAGTCGGTGCTGAATGGCTACGAGATCCCCGACAACGCGACCAAACGCGGCCTGCTGAACCAGATCGCGATGCTCGACTTCCTCGACGGCCGCTACGACGCCGCGCTGGCGCGCGCCGAGGAGATCCGCGCGCTGCAGGACAAACCGGCTGACAAGCTGCTGTCGGCACTGCGCTTGCGCATGATGGCCCAGGCCGCCAAGGCCACCGGCCAGCGTGAAGGCCCGGCCTACGAGCGCGCGGTGGCCAATGGCATCAAGGCCGAGCTGGCGCCGCTACCGTTCGAGACCATCGGCAACGAGATCCGCGAGCTCAAGGCCAGCGCCGAACTCATCGGCGAGTCGCTCGTGCTTGGCCGGGTGCGCGAGGTGATGCAGCCGATCGCCGACCGCACCGGTGCGCTGAGCTCCGACTTCGCGCCCGGCATCGTCGGCGCGCGTTTCGCGCTGACGGCGACGCTGCCGCTCAAGCAGACACTGATCGACAGCTTCGATGCCTACCTCGACGCGCACAAAGTCGTGAAGAACGACATCTGGGCCGCGCGCGACGTGACGTTCAATGCGGCGCAGAAGCTGACGCCGGTGCGCATCGCGGTCTGGGACAGCGGGGTCGACACGCCGATCTACGGCAAACAGGTGGCGATGGACGGAACCAAGCCGCTGGCGATCGCCTATGACAAATACTCGCGACCCTCGACCAGCCTGCTCGCGCCGCTGACGCCCGACGTGCGACAGCGGCTGCCACAGATGACGGCGCGCACCAAGGGCTTCGCCGACCTGCAGTCGAACATCGACAGCCCGGAAGCGGCCGATGTCAAGAAGTGGCTCTCGAGCCTGGCGCCGGCCGACTACAAAAAGGCGGTCGAGGAGCTGGGCATGATTGGCAACTACGAGCATGGCACGCACGTGGCCGGCATCGCGCTCGCGGGCAACCCGTTCGCGCGGCTGGTCGTCGCGCGGCTCGAGTTCGACTACTTGCTGCAGCCCGACCCGTGCCCGAGCAAGGAGCAGTCGCTGCGCGATGCCGAAGCGGCGCAGAAGACGGTCGACTTCCTGAAGGCGCAGAACGTTCGCGTCGTCAACATGAGCTGGGGCGGCGACGTGAAGAGCATCGAGAGCGCGCTCGAGCAATGCGGCATCGGCAACACCCCCGAAGAGCGCAAAGCCACTGCGCGCGAGTT
>DATIFD010000708.1:0-7855 GCA_035455385.1 Burkholderiaceae bacterium | reverse complement strand
GAGGCAGGCATCGGCGCGCGCCCCCGGCGCCGACCAGGCGCCGGCTCGTCCGTCCGTGCGTGCGATCACCGCGGTCTACGGCAATGCGGTGCAGGTCGGCATCCCGATGGCCGCGGCGGTGTTCGGCGAGGCCGGGCTCGGGCTGCACCTGACGCTGGTGAGCCTGCACGGCCTGGTGCTGCTGAGCGTGCTGACTGCCTTGGTCGAGCACGACGTGGCCGGCGCGCAGCGCAGTCGCGCGCGTTCGGACGTCTGGCGCACGATGCTGCGCAACATCGTCGTGCACCCGGTGGTGCTGCCGCTGCTGGCGGGGCTGGCGTTCAACGCCACCGGGTTGCCGCTGCCCGATCTGATCGACCAGTTGCTCCAGGTGCTGGGCAGCGCGGTGGTGCCGGTGTGCCTGGTGCTGATCGGGCTGTCGCTGCAGCACTACGGCGTCAGCGGCCCGCTGCGCGACTCGATCGCGCTCAGCGTCGTCAAGCTGGTCGTGATGCCGGCCTGCGTCTGGCCGGTGGCGCAGGGGGTGTTCGGCTTGTCGGGCCAGCCGCTGGCGGTGGTGGTGCTGATGGCCGCGCTGCCGGTGGGCAGCAACGCGCTGATCTTTGCGCAGCGCTATCGCACCGACGAGGCCGCTGCGACCGCGGCGATCGTGATTTCTACCGTGGCGTTCGCACTCACCGCGCCGTTGTGGCTGGCCGCCTTGGCGCATTTCTGACGCCGGTGGGACAATCGTGCCCGGTGCTGCGATGACCCCGACCGACATTCCCGTCTACATGGCGCATCTGGGCGAGTGCGCGCGCAACGCGTCGAGCGCGATGGCGCGCGCGCCGCTGGCCGGGCGCAACGCCGCGCTGCTGGAGCTGGCGCGCCTGCTGCGCACCGAGAGCGACGCGCTGCAGCGGGTCAACCGCGGCGACGTCGACGCGGCGTCCGCCGCCGGCCTCGCCGCGGCGCTGGTCGACCGCCTCAAGCTGACGCCGGCCATCATCGAGACGGTGGCGCGCGGCTGCGAGCAGATCGCGGCGATGGCCGACCCGATCGGCGAGATCAGCGAGCTGAAGCGGCAACCCAGCGGCATCCAGGTGGGGCGCATGCGGGTGCCGCTCGGCGTGTTCGCGATGATCTTCGAGAGCCGCCCCAACGTGACGATCGAGGCGGCGTCGCTGGCGATCAAGAGCGGCAACGCGGCCATCCTGCGCGGCGGCTCCGAGGCGCTGGCCTCCAACCTCGCGCTGGTGCGTCTGGTCGAGCGCGCGCTGCGCGGCGCCGGGCTGCCGGCCGACGCGGTGCAGCTGGTGGCCACCGCCGACCGTGCCGCGGTGGGCTGCCTGCTGGCGATGAGCGACCGCGTCGACGTGATGATTCCGCGCGGCGGCAAGGGTCTGATCGAGCGCGTCGCGGCCGAGGCGAAGATGCCGGTCATCAAGCACCTCGACGGCAACTGCCACGTCTATGTCGATGCCGAGGTCGACCTCGAGATGGCGCTGGCCGTGACCGACAACGCCAAGACGCAGAAGTTCAGCCCGTGCAACGCCGCCGAGTCGCTGCTGGTGCACGCGGCGCAGGCTGCAGCGTTCCTGCCGCGCATCGCCGCGGTGTTCGCCGCCAAGGGCGTGGAGATGCGCTGCGACGCGCGCGCGCTGGCGCTCGTGCGCCCGGTGGCCGGCGTGCACGCGGTGCCGGCGCAGGAGTCGGATTGGTCCGAGGAATACCTGGCGCCGATCATCAGCGTCAAGCTGGTCGACAACCTCGACGAGGCGATCGCGCACGTCAACCGCTATGGGTCGCATCACACCGACGCCATCCTCACCTTGAACCACCGCCATGCGATGCGCTTCCTGCGCGAGGTCGACTCGGCCAGCGTGATGGTCAATGCGAGCACTCGTTTCGCCGATGGCTTCGAATACGGGTTGGGGGCCGAGATCGGCATCTCGACCGACAAGTTCCACGCCCGCGGCCCGGTCGGGCTCGATGGGCTGACATCGCAGAAGTGGGTGGTGCTCGGCGACGGCGAGTTGCGCTCATGACGCGCCGCCGCGGCGCGCCGGGAGGGGCACGCAGGTGACTTCGACGCAGGGGCTGCTGCTGGGCGTGCTGGTCGTGTGCGGCTTCTGGATGGTCGGTGCCCACAACCGCGTGGTCGGCCTGCGCGCGGTGATCGTCGAGGCCTGGGCGCAGGTCGATGCGCTGCTCGAGCGTCGCGGCCAGGTGCTCGAAGCCCTGGCGGCGGCGCTGTGGGACCTCTGGCCCCATGGGCGCGGCAGCGTCGATGCGCTGCGCGCGGCGCAGCAACAGCTGCACGCCGCGGCCGTTGCCGTGCGCAGCCGGCCCACGCGCGCCGAGGCGGCGGCCAGCCTGGCCACCGCGGAGGGCGCGCTCAACGCCACGGTCGCGCGGGTGCTGAACCAGGTCGAGGCCGAGCCCGAACTGCATGCCGACGACACCGTCGCCACGCAGATGCTGGCGTTGTTCGAGTTCGGCCCGCTGTTGATCGAGACGCGTCAGCGCTTCAACGGCGCATGCGCGGCCTACAACGACGCGATCCGGCAGTTCCCCACCAGCTTGCTGGCACCGGTGTTCCGCTTCGAAGCGGCGGGCCTTCTATGAGCGTCGACGAGCAGGCCCCGGCGGCCGCACCCCAGCCGCCTCCTGCGGCGGACGATCCGGTGGCGGTCGCGCAGCGCCGCGCGCGTTTCGCGCAGGTGGCCGGCCCCGGGCAATTGCATGCCGCGGTGCTGGCGCTGTTGCTGACACCGGGGCGCGCCCGCGAGCTGGCGGTCTGGCGCGACGAGTGCCGACACACCGTCGGAGCGAAGGAACTGCGCAACGAGCTGATGCAGGTGCCATGGCCCGAGCGCATGCCGTGGCTCGAGTTCTTTGTCGGCCGCATCGCGCAGGGGCCGCTCGACAAGCGCCAGCAGGTGCTGCGTTCGGTGCGCCGGCTGATCGCCGCCGACGGCCGCGCGCTGGCACTCGATCGTCTGCGCTGGCTGGCGATCCGCCATGCGCTGGGCGACGTGAAGGCATTGGCGCTTCCGGCCGCCGCCGAGGTCGAGCTCGAGGGCCTGGCCACCGGCACCGCGCTGCAGATCGGCCGACTGAGCGCGTTTCTGTCGCGCATCGTGCCGGCGCCGGAGATCGACCTCGATGTCGCGTCGGGCGCCGCCACCAGTGGCGAGCGCTGGTGGCGCGAGGTCATGCAGCCTTGGCCGGATGCCGGCGCCACGCGCGACATGCCGGACGCCAACGCGCTGGTCAATGCACTGCACGACGTGCAGGCGCTGCCGTGGATGCTGCGCCCGGTGCTGGTGCGGCGTTGGGTCGATGCGGCGGTGGCGTTGTCTCCGGCGGGGCAGCTGGCCGCTCCCGCGGCCGAAGCGCTGCGCATCGCCGCGCGGTTGCTCGACTGTCCGTTGCCGCCCGCGGTGGCGGCCTGCTTCGTCGAGGCGAACTCGCCCGCCTGATCGTCGCCGCGTCGCCGTGCGCGTCGCGGTGCCAACCCTCGGCGAGGGTTGCACCTTAGCCCAGTCGAGTAATCGGGCCCTACCCATTGCGGTAATGGACGCGGGCGCCCGCCTTGCGCGTAATCGCCGTTCGACCGTCGCGATGGTCGCTTGCCGACGTCGGGCGATCCCTGAGCGCGTGCGCCGTGTCGGCCGCCTATGATGGTTTTCGAAAGGAGTCTTCGATGTACACGAGACGCGACGTGGTGGCGCGGTCCGCCGCAGTGGCCGGCATCATGGCCTCTGCCGGGCTGTTGCCGACGGCCGCGCTGGCGGCCTGGAACCAGGCTGCATTCGAGGCCAAGAACATGGCCGACGCATTGAAGGCGCTCGGTGGTGCCGCGCCGGCCGAGAGCAAGGACGTCACGCTCACCGGACCCGACATCGCCGAGAACGGTGCCGTGGTGCCGCTGGCGTGCGCCTGTGCACTGCCCGGCGTGAAGCGCCTGATGTTGATGGTGGAGAAGAACCCCAACACGCTGGCAGCGGTGTTCGACGTCAGCGACGCGGTCGAGCCCAACTTTGCCACGCGCGTGAAGATGGGGCAGTCGAGCAACGTGTTTGCCGTCGCGATGATGAGCGACGGCACGGTGCTGTTCGCGCAGAAGGAAGTGAAGGTCACCCTCGGCGGGTGCGGTGGGTGAGGCCGGACGCGAGCCAGCGCCTGCGCGCTGGGGCGCGCCAGCCGAACCGGGCGGGCATGCAGGCCCACCCGTGGGTGAGCAACGAAAGGGAGTGACAGATGGCAGATCCGATGCGAATCCGCGCGCAGGCCGCTGGCGACAAGGCCACGGTGCGCGTGCTGATGAGCCACGAAATGGAGACCGGTCAGCGCAAGGACAGCGCCGGCAAGCCGATCCCCGCCTGGTTCATCCAGCAGGTCAGTGCGCAGCACAACGGGAAGACCGTGCTCGAGGCGCAATGGGGCCCCGCAGTCGCGAAGAACCCGTTCCTGCAGTTCGTCGTCAAGGGCGCCAAGGCGGGCGACAAGATCGCGATCACGTGGCTCGACAACCGGGGCGACAAGCGCACCGACGAGGCCACGGTGACCTGACCACTGCGCGCGCGACGCAGCGCGAGCGATCCATCAACCGACAGGAGACAACGTGAAGCCGAAGTGGATCATGCTGGCCGGCGCTGCGACGCTGGTCGCCCTGCCAGTTGCGGCGCAGAAGTCCTCCGCCGAAGGCATCGCCGAGTACCGCAAGATGCTCGAAGACGGCAACCCGGCCGAGCTGTACGAGGTCAGGGGCGAGGCGCTGTGGAAGCAGAAGCGCGGTCCGAAGAACGTCTCGCTCGAGGCCTGCGACCTGGGCAAAGGGCCGGGCGTGGTGAAGGGTGCCTGGGTCGAGTTGCCGCGGTACTTTGCCGACACAGGGCGCGTGCAGGATGTCGAGTCGCGCCTGGTGACCTGCATGTCCACGCTGCAGGGTTTCGATGCCGCCAAGTTGGCCGACACGCCGTTCGGCAAAGGCGAGATGGCCAACATCACCGCGCTCGCCACCTGGATCTCCGGTCAATCGCGCGACATGCCTTTCGCGCTGCCGCAGGCGCACCCGCTGGAGCGCAAGTTCTACGCGCTGGGCGAGAAGGCGTTCTACTACCGGGCCGGGCCGATGGACTTCTCCTGCGCCAGCTGCCACGGCGAGGAACACAAGCGAATCCGCCTGCAGGACCTGCCGCCGCTGTACAAGAACCCGGGTGACGGTCTGGGCATCGCCGCCTGGCCTGCCTACCGCGTGTCCAACGGACAGATGTGGAGCATGCAGCTGCGCCTGAACGACTGCCTTCGTCTGCAGCGCTTCCCGTACCCGAAATTCGGCTCCGACGTGACGACCGCGCTGGCGGTCTACATGGGCGTCAACGCCAAGGGTGCGAAGTCGATCGCACCGGCCCTCAAGCGCTGAAGGAGCCGACGCCATGATGCAAATGACCCGAGTCGCCTTCGCCGGCCTCGCAGTGGCGGCCGTTGTCGCCGGCTGCGCCAGCGTCGGCGCGCCGCAGGATCTCGACGCCGAGTTCGCGGCGATGATGAAGTCGTCGTTCCGCGACGAAGGCATCGCCAAGACCGACCGCCTGCAGCAGGACACTGCCCAAGCGGCCTGCTCGTCGGCCAAGCCGCTGGCCCCAGAGGTGGCCAAGCGCATCGAGGCCGAGGAAATGGCCACCGTCAAGTGGCCCACCGGCGGCCAGTACTTCGGCAATTGGGCGGCTGGCGAGAAGCTGGCCCAGAGCGGCGTCGGCATGGCCTGGAACAACAAGACCGCCGACCCCTCGACCAACGGCGGTCAGTGCTACAACTGCCATGAGATCAGCAAGAAGGAGATCTCATTCGGCACGATCGGCCCGAGCCTGTACCACTACGGCAAGAACCGCGGCGTCAAGGACGTGGCTGCTCCCGAATCGGCCACGGTCGTGCAGTACACCTGGAGCAAGATCTGGAACAGCAAGGCCCACGTGGCCTGCTCCAACATGCCGCGCTTCGGTCACATGCATCTGCTCAACGAAGCGCAGATCCGCGATCTGATGTCGCTGCTGCTCGACCCGCGTTCGCCCGTCAACCAGTGAGCGCCGCATGGAGCCCGCGCCTAGCGGGCTTGGCGCGGTCTCGGCCGTGAGCAGGCAGGCGCCATGGGCCTGAGCAAGCGCGAGTTCCTGCAGGTGCTGGCCGTCGCGGCGGCCGCCGGCATGCCGCTCGACCGGCGCGCTCGTGCCGACGCGCAGACGGGCCGGGCGATCTACGACCTGCCGCCGCCGTTCAAGGGTCCGGGGGCGGTATCGCTGCTGCACTTCACCGACTGCCACGCGCAGCTGAAGCCGATCCGTTTTCGCGAGCCGAGCGTCAATCTCGGCGTCGGCGACATGCAGGGCCAGTGGCCGCATCGGGTCGGCGCGCAGCTGCTGTCGGGCGCAGGCATCGCCGCGGGTTCGGCGCTGGCACACGCATTCACCTGCCTCGACTTCGAGGCCGCGTCGCGCCGCTACGGCAGGGTCGGCGGCTTCGCGCATCTGGCCACGCTGGTCAAGCGACTGAGGGCGAGCCGTCCCGGCGCGCTGCTGCTCGACGGCGGCGACACCTGGCAGGGATCGGCCACGTCGCTGTGGACGAACGCGCAGGACATGGTCGAGGCGACCAAGCTGCTCGGCGTCGACGTCATGACCGGGCACTGGGAATTCACGTACGGCATGGAGCGGGTGAAGCAGCTGGTCGACGGCGACCTCAAAGGCCGCATCGACTTCGTCGCGCAGAACGTCAAGACAACCGACTTCGGCGACCCGGTGTTCACCCCGTACGTGATGCGCGAGATCGCCGGCGTGCCGGTGGCGATCGTCGGCCAGGCCTTTCCGTACACGCCGATCGCCCACCCGCGCTATTTCGTGACCGACTGGAGCTTCGGCATCCAGGACGACAACCTGCAGAAGGTGGTCGACGAAGCACGTGGCAAGGGCGCGCAGGTGGTGGTCGTGCTGTCGCACAACGGCATGGACGTCGACCTCAAGATGGCCACCCGCGTGCGCGGCGTCGACGCGATCCTCGGCGGCCACACGCACGACGGCGTGCCGGTCGCGGTGCCGGTCAAGAACGCGGGTGGCGTCACGCTGGTGACCAATGCCGGCAGCAACGGCAAGTTCCTGGGCGTGATGGATTTCGTGGTCAAGGGCGGCAAGGTGGTCGACCACCGCTACCGCCTGCTGCCGGTGTTCTCCGATCTGCTCGAGCCCGATGCGGCGATGGATGCGCTGATTGCCAAGCTGCGCGCGCCCTTCGAGAGCAAGTTGAGCGAGAAGCTCGCGGTCACCGACGGCCTGCTGTACCGGCGCGGCAATTTCAACGGCAGCTGGGATCAGTTGCTGTGCGACGCGCTGATGGAGGTGCAAGGCGCCGAGATCGCGTTCTCGCCGGGCTTCCGCTGGGGCACGACGCTGCTGCCCGGCGACGCGATCACGCGCGAGCTGATGATGGACCAGCTCGCGGTGACCTATCCGTACGCCACGGTCACGACGATGAGCGGCGAGACGATCAAGGCGGTGCTCGAGGACGTGGCCGACAACCTGTTCAACCCCGATCCGTACTACCAGCAGGGCGGCGACATGGTGCGCGTGGGCGGCCTGACGTACACGATGACGCCGGGCGCCAAGATGGGTTCACGCATCGGCGACATGCGTTTGAACGACCGGCCGATCGAAGCCGGCAAGACCTACAAGGTCGCCGGCTGGGCGTCGGTCAACCCGCAGCAAGGCAAACCGGTCGCCGACGTCGTCGCCGGCTATCTGCGGCGCGAGAAGGTCGCCAAGCTGAAGAAGCCGAGCCAGATCGTCCTGAAGGGTGTCTCGAACAATCCGGGTATTTC
>DATIFD010000707.1:0-4443 GCA_035455385.1 Burkholderiaceae bacterium | reverse complement strand
CGACGTCGAAGCCGAGGTCGGCGAACGCGGTGGCCACCACTTTCGAGCCGCGGTCGTGCCCGTCCTGCCCTAGCTTGGCGATCATCACGCGCGGCCGGCGCCCCTGCTCCTTGGCGAAGGCGGCGATCTCGCCTTTCAGTTTCTCCCAGCCCTCAGCCGAGTCGTAGGCCTTTGCGTACACGCCGGTCACCTTCTGAATGTCGGCGCGGTGGCGCCCGAACACCTGCTCCAGCGCGTCGCTGACTTCGCCGACCGTTGCGCGCAGCCGGATCGCCTGGATGCTCAGATCGAGCAGGTTACCTTGGCCCGTGCGGGCGGCGTCGGTCAACGCGGCCAGCGCCGCCTTGACCTTGCCGGAGTCGCGCGACGCGCGGATCTGCCGCAAGCGCGCCACCTGTTGCTCGCGCACCTTGTGGTTGTCGACCTCGAGGATGTCGACCGCGTCCTGCCGATCGCTCCTGAACTTGTTGACACCGACGATCACGTCGCGCCCGGAGTCGATGCGCGCCTGCTTCTCGGCCGCGCTGGCCTCGATCTTCAGCTTTGCCCAGCCCGAGCCGACCGCGCGGGTCATGCCGCCCTGGTCCTGCACCTCCTCGATGATCGCCCAGGCCTTGTCGGCCATCGCCTGCGTCAGCGACTCCATCATGTACGAGCCGGCCCACGGGTCGACCACGTGCGTGATGTGCGTCTCCTCCTGCAGGATCACCTGCGTGTTGCGCGCGATGCGGGCGCTGAACTCGCTCGGCAGCGCGATCGCCTCGTCGAAGCTGTTGGTGTGCAGGCTCTGCGTGCCGCCGAACACCGCGGCCATCGCCTCGACCGTGGTGCGCACGATGTTGTTGTACGGGTCCTGCTCGGTCAGGCTCCAGCCCGACGTCTGGCAGTGCGTGCGCAGCATCAGGCTCTTCGCGCTCCTGGCGCCGAACTTCTTCATGATGCGGCACCACAGCAGCCGCGCGGCGCGCATCTTGGCAATCTCGAGATAGAAGTTCATCCCGATCGCCCAGAAGAAGCTCAGGCGGCCGGCGAACTCGTCGACGTCGAGCCCGCGCGCGACCGCCGCCTTCACGTACTCCATGCCGTCGGCCAGCGTGAAGGCGAGCTCCAGCGCCTGGTTGGCGCCGGCCTCCTGCATGTGGTAGCCAGAGATCGAGATCGAGTTGAACTTCGGCATCTTGCGCGCCGTGTACTCGATGATGTCGGCCACGATGCGCATGCTCGGCTCGGGCGGGTAGATGTAGGTGTTGCGGACCATGAACTCCTTGAGGATGTCGTTCTGGATGGTCCCGCTGAGCTGGTCCTGCGCGACGCCCTGCTCCTCGGCCGCCACCACGTAGCCCGCGAGCACCGGCAGCACCGCGCCGTTCATCGTCATCGACACGCTGACCTTGTCGAGCGGGATGCCGTCGAACAGGATCTTCATGTCCTCGACCGAGTCGATCGCCACGCCGGCCTTGCCGACGTCGCCGAACACGCGCGGGTGATCGCTGTCGTAGCCGCGGTGCGTGGCGAGGTCGAACGCCACGCTGACGCCCTGGCCGCCGCCGGCCAGCGCTTGTCGATAAAAGGCGTTGCTCTCCTCGGCGGTGGAGAAGCCCGCGTACTGGCGGATCGTCCACGGCCGGCCGGCGTACATCGTCGGCTGCGGCCCGCGCACGAACGGCTCGAAGCCCGGCAGCGTGTCGGTGTGCGGCAGGTCGCGCAGGTCCGCCGCGGTGTACAGCGGCTTGACCGTGATGCCCTCGGGCGTCACCCAGTTCAACGCCTCGAGGCGCCCGCCCGGGGCCGCCTTGGCGGCCGCCTGGGCCCACCGCTCGAGCGCGGCGACGCGTGGTTCATTCGACTGCGACATCTGCATTGGACTCCTGCTGCATGCACGACCGACGGATTGCCCCGATTGGGCACCCGAACCGAGCCGCTTGCCAGCGCCGGTGTACCGGCCTATGATCCCGCCTATTATGCATAATTATGAATTCATAACCAAGCAGCCCGCACGCCCGGGCCGACCGGGCGCGTGACCGACTCCCCCCCGGCCACCGCCAGCGCCGCCAGACCGGCCGCGCTGGCGCCGCGCGCGCTGTACCAGGACGTGGCCGACCGCCTGCGCGACAAGATCTTCAAGCGGGAGCTCGAGCCCGGCGCCTGGATCGACGAGCTCAAGCTCGCCGCCGAATGGGGCATCAGCCGCACCCCACTGCGCGAGGCGCTGAAGGTGCTGGCCGTCGAGGGCCTGGTGACGATGAAGGTGCGCCGCGGCGCCTACGTGACCGAGATGTCGCGCGACGACGTGACACAGGTCTACCGCCTGCTCGCGCTGCTGGAGAGCGACGCTGCCGGCGAGGTGGCCGAGCACGCCAGCGACGCCCAGCTCGGCGCGCTACAGGCGCTGCACGACAAGCTGGAGAAGCAGGTCCGCCAGCGCGACGCCTTCTTTGCCACCAACGAGGCCTTCCACTTCAAGCTGCTGGAGATCGCCGGCAACCGCTGGCGGCAGCAGATCGTGGCCGACCTGCGCAAGGTGATGAAGCTCAACCGCCACCACTCGCTGTTCAAGCAGGGCCGCATCGGCGAATCGCTGGCCGAGCACCGCGCGGTCATGCAGGCGCTGACGAGCCGCGACGCCAAGCGCGCCACGGCGCTGATGCGCAAGCACTTCGAAAGCGGGCTCGAAGCAGCCTCCGTCTGAGCCAGGGGCGGCTGTACTCCGACAGAAGTCGACTGGCAGGCGCTGCAGCCGATCGGATCGACGCTCCGCGACGCCCCCCGCCGGCACACTCGCGCCCGCTCAGGATCGCGCCTTGGCCACCAGCACCGGGTCGGCGCGATAGACGTCGGGATACAGGCGCTTCAGATCGTCGATCTTGGGCAGGTCGTTGACGACGATGTATGGATAGGCCGGGTTGCGCACCAGGAAGTCCTGGTGGTAGCCCTCGGCCGGATAGAAGGTGCGGTTCGTCTCCACCGTCGTCACCACCGGCGCGCCGAACACGCGCGCCTGGCCGATCTGCGCGATATAGGCCTTGGCGATGCGCGCCTGCTCGTCGTTGAGCGGAAAGATCGCCGAGCGGTACTGCGTGCCGACGTCAGGCCCCTGCCGGTTCAGCTGCGTCGGATCGTGCACCACCGAGAAGAATATCTGCAGCAGGCGCGCGTAGCCGATCTGGCGCGGGTCGTAGGTGACCTGCACCGCCTCGGCGTGTCCGGTTCTGCCCGAGCCGACCATCTCGTAGACCGCGGTCCTGGCCTCGCCGCCGGCGTAGCCGGACACCGCGTTGCTGACGCCCTTCACGTGCTGGTAGACGCCCTGCACGCCCCAGAAGCAGCCGCCCGCCAGCACGGCCACCTCGCTCGTGGCGGTGGCCGCCGGCTCGCCACCCGCGAACGCCGGCACCACGTGAGCGTCGCTATGGGCTCGCGCGACCCGGCGCCACAGCGCGGCCGCGGTGACCACGCCGAGCCCGGTGACGACGAACGTCCGGCGCGCCGTACGGGATGGTGATGTGGAAGAACTCATGTCGTGACTCCGTCAGCCGATGGGAAGGCAGGCGCTCGAATCATCGAGCCTTCCCTTTGGTCGATGTCGTCAGGCTGTTCTTTCGTCGCCCGGCCGCGATGCCGGAGCCGGGCCCTCGCGCCCCAGCGCCGGAGCGTCCGCCTCCCGGCAGAAGCACCGTTCAGAGGCTGGAGCTGGGGACCCCAACGCGCTCGAGCCAAGCCGATACCGCCTCGGGGCTCATCGGCAACACCGGCGCGCCACCGGTGAACGTCAGCCATGCCTCCAGATGGCGCGGCGCAACCGCGGTCAACAGCGGGACGCCGTTGGCCAGCAGCTCGAGCAGCTCGGCACAAAACCCGTGGCCTTCGGCCTCCAGTTGCCCGAAGCGGTTGCTGATCACCAGATCGGGGGCTTGCGCCAGCGCGGCGCGCAGCACCGTGCTGGCGCGCGCAAAGCCCTGGGGATCGGCGCGACACGACCTGGAGCCCTCGCCCATCGGCTGCGACACGAGGTACTCGTCGAGCGTCCGGATGTCCTGCAGCACCATCTCGCGCGCGCAGCCGCTGCCGGTGCTGTGCTTCATCAACAGGCCGCACACGCGACGCCCGGCGGCATGCTGATCGCGCGCGACCGCAGCCAGCAACGCGTCCGCATCCTCCGATGCATCGAACACGATGGCAGCTGCAGCGACGGGATGATCGGTCATGACGGTGCCCCGGTGTCGCGACTGTGGCAATGGCGTGCCTGGCGAGGCTGACGCCCCATATCCTATCGGCTATCTCGCGTCACCGCGTCTTGCCGACGAGCGATGCCTTGCGAGTGGTTTCACGTCCGGGCACCGAGCCGGCTGCTCTATGCTTCGCACCGTTGACGATGCCCCCCCTGCCGCCGACCGCATGCCCACCCGCAGGCATCACCCTGCAGCCAACGCTGCCGACGCGCCA
>DATIFD010000706.1:0-11489 GCA_035455385.1 Burkholderiaceae bacterium | reverse complement strand
CGACTGCAGCTGCGTGCCGAGCAGCTCCTCGATCTTCAGCTTGAGTAGTCGCGTCTTCTCGTCGTTGGGAAAGCGCACCCCGACACCCTGGGTGCGGCCCCCCGACGCATTGGCCGGGGTGATCCATGCCACCTTTCCTGCCACGGGGTAGCGCTGCGGGTCATCGGGCAGCGACAGCAGCAGGTAGATGTCATCGCCGAGCTTGTATTCGCGCGTCGTCGGCACGAACAAGCCGCCGTCGAGCAGGATCGGCACGTATGCAGCGTACAGCGCGCCCTTCTCGCGGAACACGAGCTGAATCACGCTCGGCCGTGACGCCACGGCGCCGGCGGCAGCAGATCGCCCAGATACCTCGCTCATGCAAGCGAGTGTAGCGAATGGCCCCTGCCCTGACGCGCCTGCGCGTCGGCACCGCTCCAGCAACGCGCGCCATTCGTCACAAGCGCCTCCACCAGCAGCGCCGCGTTCCAAGGATGCTCATCGTCGCGGGCGACGCGCAGCAGTTCACGCTGCCAGCGCACGAGGGCGGACAAGGTGGCGCCCGCGGGCATGCGGGCTGCATCGAAGAACCGCGTCCTGCCGCCCGCGGCGTGCGCCATCGCGTCGTGTGCAACGCGCTGCAGCAGGTCGATCACCAGAGGAACAGGCTTGCCGAGCAACGCCTGCGCGTTGCCCTGCGCAACCGCACGAGGCAACTCGTCGAGCACGCTGTCGTCGAACCCGCTCTCGTGCAGTGTCAGGGCCGCCAGCGGACTGCCACCCGATACGGCCAGCGCCCGACTTGCCAGCGGCGCCCCGTGCGCCTTCAGCCACGCCAGGGCCTGTGCCGTGTCCGGCGCGGTCACGCGCAGGCGCTGCATGCGGCTGCGCAGCGTGGGCAGCAGCCGCTGCGGATCACTGCCGGCCATGACGATGCGCAGACTTCCCGGCGGTTCTTCGAGCGTCTTGAGCAGCGCATTGGCGGCCGGCAAGCCGAGCGCGTCGGCCGGATGGATCACCAAGGCACGCCCACGCGGGGAGCCCGCGCTGCGTTGGGTCCATTCGATCGCCTCGCGCACCTGCTCGATGCGGATTTCGCGGCTCGGCTTGGCGCCGGCGCGCAGCAACGGGTCGTCCTCGACCAGCCAGTCGAACTGCAGCCGCATCGCGTCGGGTACCACGATGCGCAGATCGGCGTGCGTGCGCTGCCGCACCAGTCGGCACGATCCGCATTCGCCGCACGGCGCGCGGTCGGGCCGTTCGCACAGCCAGGCTTGCGCCAACACCAGCGAAAGATCGAACTGCCCCATATCCTGCGGCGCGTGCAACAGCAGCGCATGCGAGCGCGCAAACTGCAGTGCCCTGGTCAGTAGCTCGCGCAGCCACGGCAGCGGCAGTTCGCCAGCGCTGCCGACGCCCACCGCCTTGGTCTCACCACCAGCCACGGCCATTCACCTCGCGTTCGACCTGGGTCCATACGGATTGCGGCGAGCCGTGCGCATCGATGCACACGATGCGTTGCGGATGCTCCGCGCGGCGTCGCGCGTAGCCCGCGCGCACGCGGCCGAAGAACGCATCGTCCAGGCGCTCGAGACGGTCCGGTTGTCGTGCCGCCACCCGCCGCGCCGCAGCTTGCGCCGGATCGATGTCGAACCACAGCGTCAGGTCTGGCTGTCGATCGCCTTGCACCCAGCGTTCGAGCTGCGTCAGCACCCACCAATCGAAGCCCCGGCCCGCTCCCTGGTAGGCAAAGGTGGCATCGGTGAAGCGATCGCACAGCACCGTGCCGCCTTCCGCCAGCGCGGGTTCGATGCGCTGCTGCAGATGATCGCGGCGCGCGGCGAACACCAACAGGCACTCGGTCAGCGCGTCCATGTCGTCGTGCAAGAAGTGCTCGCGCAGCTTCTCGGCCAGTGGTGTGCCGCCGGGCTCCCGTGTCACCAGCACGGTGTGACCGCGCTCGCGCAGCCAGGTCGCCAGGGACTCGATGTGCGAGCTCTTGCCGGCGCCATCGATGCCCTCGAAAGTGATGAAGCGTCCGCTCATGGGTGACGGGTTGTGGGCTCAGCGGGCACCGCGCTGATGAAGGTTGACCGCGCGGTTGTGCTCCAAGAGCGACTCGCTGAAAACGCTGCTGCCGTCGCCGCGGGCCACGAAATAGAGCGCCTTCGTGGGTTCCGGATTCACCGCCGCGCGGATCGACGCCAGCCCCGGCATCGCAATCGGTGTCGGAGGCAGGCCTTTGCGAGTGTAGGTGTTGAACGGCCCGTCGGTGAGCAGATCGCGCTTGCGCAGGTTGCCGTCGAATGACTCGCCGAGGCCGTAAATCACCGTCGGGTCGGTCTGCAACGGCATGCCCACGCGCAGGCGGTTGGAGAACACGCCGGCGATCTGCGCGCGGTCGCCTGCCTTGCCCGTCTCCTTCTCGACGATGGATGCCAGGATCAACGCCTCGTCGGCCGACCTCAGCGGCAGGCCGTCGACGCGCGCCTCCCACGCCGCCGCAAGCTGGCGCTGCATCGTCTGGTAGGCCCGCTTCAGCACCGTGAGGTCGCTGACGCCGCGGCTGTACATGTAGGTGTCGGGAAAGAAGCGCCCTTCCCCCGGCACCGACGCGGCGCCGATCGCGGCCATCAGTTCGGCATCGGTCATGCCGGCACTGGTCGGCTTCAGATACGGCGCGCGCGCCAGTTCGGCGCGGAACTGGCGCAGCGTCCAGCCTTCCAGCAGACGCACGCGCTCGAAGAACTCGTCGCCTTGAACCATCTTGGCCAGCAATTGGCGCGGAGTCACCTCGGGCCCTGCCACGTAACTGCCGGCGCGGATGCGTCGCGCGTCGCCCGACCAGCGAAACCACTCGTACAGCAGGACCGGTGGTACACGGACGCCGGCGCGCACCCAGGCGTTGGCCACCTCGCGCGGGCTGGCGCCCGGCTCGATCGACAGCTCGACGGTCGGGGTTGCCAGCGGAAGCGGTCGGTCGAGCCAGCGCCAGACCCAGGCCGCGCTGCCGGCAGCGGCCAGCAACAGCAAGAGAACGAACCAGCGCAACAGCCTCATGCCGTCAGTGCCGCGGCAGCGCGCTGTGTCCCTGTCGCAGCGATGCCCATGGGCTCTGATGATAATCGGCGACCATGGGAGAGAACCCGTCCAATGCCCTGTCGGCCGGCGGCATCGTGCGTTTGACCGATTGGGCGCTGCTGCGTGCGAGCGGCGCAGATGCCGCCAGCTTCCTGCAGGGTCAGCTGACCCAGGATGTCGCGGGCTTGCCCTCGGGCGAAGCCCGTCTCGGCGGCTACTGCTCGCCCAAGGGGCGGCTGTTGGCCAGCTTCGTGGTCTGGCGCATGGCTGACGACGAATTCGGCTTGTTGTGCAGCACCGACCTCGCCGATGCGGTGCGCAAGCGGCTGTCGATGTATGTGCTGCGCGCCCGCTGCCGTGTCGAGCACGCGAGCGACTGGGCTGTGTTCGGATGCGCGGGTTCCGAAGGGACCGATGGGCCGGGTTCGTGGCAGGCTCGTCAGCACGGAGCCCAGTGGCTGATCGGCCTGCCGTCGGTCGATCGGGTGGCCCGATGGCTTCTGGTTCAGCCCGCGACGGCGCCGCTGCCCGAGCGCCCCGCGCTCGATCTGCTCACTTGGCGCTGGCTCGAGGTGAGCAGCGGCGTGCCGCGCATCACAGCGGCGACGGCCGAGCAGTTCGTGCCCCAGATGATCAACTTCGAGCTGGTCGGCGGCGTGCACTTTCAGAAGGGCTGCTACCCCGGGCAGGAGGTGGTGGCGCGCAGTCAGTATCGCGGCACGATCAAGCGCCGGATGCATCTGTTTGCGACAACCGGCGCGGTCCATCCGGGCCAAGAGCTGTTCCACAGCGACGATCCGGCGCAACCCGCCGGCATGGTTGTCAACGCAGCCGAGCTCGCGGGCAGAGGGACGCGCCTGCTGGCCGAGGTGAAGCTCGCAGCGCTCGACGGCGGCAGCCTTCGCCTCGGCGGCGCAGACGGCCCTTTGCTGCAACGGCTGCCGCTGCCCTACCCGATGACCGACGCGGCACACGCGTGAGCACTGCGCGGGCCGAGCTGTACGTCTATTACCGCGTGGCGGCTTCCGATTGGCAGCGTGCGGCCGACGCCGTGCGCGACTTCCAGCAGCAGTTGTGCCTGGCGCATCGCGGTTTGATCGCACGCGTGCTGCGGCGGTCGGACAGTACCATCGATGAGGTGACGCTGATGGAGATCTACGCCTTGGCTGATGGCCAGTCGCGTGGCATCGACGACGACTTGCGTCGCCGCATCGACCGGGCTGCGGCCGTGCTGACCCCGTGGCTGACCGGCAGCCGGCAGGTGGAGGTCTTCGAGCCGTTCGGCTGAGCCGACCGCTACAGCGGCCGCACCATCTCGACGTGCGGAATGCCGGCTTCCTCGAACACCGGTCCGCGGGCGACGAAGCCGGCACGGCTGTAGAACGGCGCAGCGCCGAGCTGTGCATGCAGCAGGGCCTCGCGATCCCCGCGCTCGCGCGCATGCTGCAGCAGCGCGTCGAGCACCGCGCGGCCGATGTGGCCGCCGCGCATCGGCGCCAGCACCGCCATGCGGCCAATCTTGGCCACGCCCGGCACGTGCTCGAGCATGCGTCCCGTGGCCAGCGGCGTGCCGAACCGGTTGCACGCCAGCGCATGCACGCAGCCGTCGTCGGCGCCATCCCACTCCATTTCGGCGGGAATGCGCTGCTCTTCGACGAACACCTGCGCACGGATCTTGCGCGCCGCCTCTCCGAGCTCGCTCCAGCGGCCGACGCGCACGTCGACCATCGACTTGCCAGCCTCGTAGGCCTGGAGCAGATCGCGCAACTCTAGCGGGATCGGCTTGGACGTCATCGTCTTGGGGTCGGCGAACACGTACACCAGTTCGCCGCTGACCAGCAACTGCTCGCCGCGGTAGACGGCGCACCCGAGCACCATCGACGAGTTGCCGACGCGCTGCGTGCGCACGCCGACTTCGATCTGGTCGTCGTAGCGAGCCGATGCCGCGTATTCGACCGTCGCCTTGCGGGCGTACAGGTCGCCACCCAGATAAGCCATGGTGTCGTGATACGGCATCGCCAGGGCGCGCCAATAGCCGGCCACCGCGGTGTCGAAGTACATCAGGTAGTGCGCATTGAAGACAATGCTCTGCATGTCGACCTCGGCCCAGCGCACGCGCAGGCGCTCGAAGAATCGGAACTCGGATCGGGCGGAGGTCATGGCATCCTTGGACTTACGGTGCACTGCTGTCGGCGCGAAGCATACCCAAGGCCCGAGGGCGGGCATCGACGCCCTGCCCCAATCAGCTGATCATGGCGCGCATCTCCACCTGGCGCCGATTGGTCGCTTGATGGCAAAGGGCCCGACCACCGGACAGTGATCGGGCCCCTCTCAGGCGGATCGGTTCACCGCCGGCGCGCGAGGGCGATGCTCAGGCGTGCTTCTGTTCGAAGAACTGCTCGTCTTCGGTCGAACCCTTCAACGCCGCGGTCGATGACTGGCGTTCGATCGTGGTGGTCACCGCGTCGAAGTACCCGGTGCCGACCTCGCGCTGGTGCTTCACGGCGGTGAAGCCCTTCTCGGCGGCGGCGAATTCCCTCTCCTGCAGCTCGACGAATGCGCTCATGTTGTTGCGCGCGTAGCCGTGAGCCAGCTCGAACATCGAGTAGTTCAAGCTGTGGAAGCCGGCCAGCGTGATGAACTGGAACTTGTAGCCCATCGCGCCGAGTTCGCGCTGGAACTTGGCGATCGTCGCATCGTCGAGGTTCTTCTTCCAGTTGAAGCTCGGCGAGCAGTTGTAGGCCAGCAGCTTGCCGGGGAACTTGGCGTGGATGGCGTCGGAAAAGGCCTTGGCGAACGCGAGGTCCGGTGTGCCGGTCTCGCACCACAGCATGTCGACGTACGGCGCATAGGCCAGGCCGCGGCTGACGGCCTGATCGAGGCCCTTGCGGGTGCGGAAGAACCCCTCGACCGTGCGCTCGCCGGTGAGGAACGGCTTGTCGTTGTCGTCGACGTCGCTGGTGACCAGGTCGGCCGCCTCGGCGTCGGTGCGCGCCAACAGCACGGTGGGCACGCCCATCACGTCGGCAGCGAGCCGCGCCGCGACCAGCTTGGCCACGTTCTCGCGCGTCGGCACCAACACCTTGCCGCCCATGTGGCCGCACTTCTTCACCGAGGCCAACTGATCTTCGAAGTGCACGCCCGCCGCACCCGCTTCGATCATCGCCTTCATCAGCTCGAAAGCGTTGAGCACGCCACCGAAACCGGCTTCCGCATCGGCCACGATCGGCGCGAAGAAGTCGATGTCGTTCTTGCCCTCGCTCCACTGGATCTGATCGGCGCGGGCGAAGGTGTTGTTGATCTTCTTCACCACCTTGGGCACCGAATCCACCGAGTACAGCGACTGGTCGGGGTACATCTCGCCGTTGCTGTTGGCATCACCCGCCACCTGCCAGCCCGACAGGTAGATCGCTTTCAGACCGGCCTTCACCTGCTGCAGCGCTTGGTTGCCGGTGAGCGCGCCGAGCGTGTTGACGAAGGGCTCGGTGTTCACGAGTGTCCACAGCTTCTCGGCGCCGCGCCTGGCCAGCGTGTGCTCGATCGGCACCGAGCCACGCAGGCGGACGACGTCGGCGGCGGTGTAGCCGCGCTGAATGCCTTTCCAGCGCGGGTTCTGCGCCCAGTCGCGCTCCAGCGCGGCGGCTTGTTGCTCACGGGTGGCTTGGGTCATCTCGGGGCTCCTGAGGTTGGCAATTGAGGGGATGGTTGAATGCTGCGCGACAAGAAGCGTAATCCCCGCAGAGTCGGTGAGCTCTTCTAGAAGACAAAAGTTTTACTCTTGTGAATCAATAGTTTATGCGTCACATTTCGACTTGTGGGATGGGATGATCCATCATGGAAGAAATCCGGCGAGCTATTCTCTCGGTCATTTCACGATCCAAAAGAAATATCCCTCATTGCGAAAAGCTGATCCCTGCGCTGCTCACCCAGCGACCGTAGATCCGATCTGCCAATCGTTGCTGGGCGTCAAGGTGGACCCGCGTCTCGTGTCGAACCCGCTCGGGGCGATGGACGGTTTCGTGGTCTCGCTGCGCGAGTTCGTATTCGGGATCTGGGCAACTGAGCCATAGGTCCACCTTGGCGGCGTCGACCTCGACGTGGAACTGAAGCCCCAGGTGCTTGCCGATCGCGAAGGCCTGATTCGGACACTGGGGGCTCGAGGCCAGGCGCACGGCGCCGGTCGGAATGTCGAACGCCTCGTAGTGCCAATGGAAGACATGCGGTTGCGCCGACGCGCCGAACCAGTCGTGCGCCGAGGGGATGTCGATGCCATCGATGCGATGCCAACCCACCTCGGGCTTCGGCGAGGCCGCCACCCGTGCACCCAGCGTCCGTGCCATCAGCTGTCCACCAAGGCAGTGGCCGATGACCGGCACGTCATGCTTCATCGCCTGCTCGATCAGCTTGCACGCGGCGTGAAGGAACGGCAGGTCGTCGTTGGCGCTCATCGCGCCGCCCAGCAGCGCCAGCGCGGCGTACCCGTCGATCCGATCCGGGAGCGCGCCGGCCGTGGCCATGCGCACGTCGCTGGCGATGCGCCGGGTGGCGAGCCACGTGCCCAGGTATGCCGGACCATCGTTGTCCATGAACTGGAGGATGAGTACAGGCTTGGTCATCGTCGGTTCCCATCTGGCCCTTGCGCCGCCATCATGCCCCTGCGGCGGGTCGCGGTGCGCCAGCACAGGCACAATGCCGCCTCACGAGCGACGATGCCGCCGGACGGGCGCATATGTCGCACAAGCCGCAGGAGACCTCACGCATGAAGCTCGACGCCTTTTGGATGCCTTTCACCGCCAACCGCCAGTTCAAGAAGGCGCCGCGCCTGCTGGCACGCTCCAGTGGCATGCACTACTGGACGCACGATGGTCGCCAGATCCTCGACGGCGTGGCGGGCCTCTGGTGCGTCAATGCGGGTCACGGCAGGCCGAAGATCGTTAAGGCGATCCAGGAGCAGGCGGCGGAGCTTGATTTCGCACCACCGTTCCAGATGGCTCACCCGAAGGCATTCGAACTCGCCGAAGAGGCCGTGAAGCTCGCGCCGGCGGGTATGACCAAGCTGTTCTTCACCAACTCCGGCTCGGAGGCTGTCGACACGGCGCTGAAGATGGCGCTCGCCTACCACCGGGTGCGCGGTGAAGGCCATCGCACGCGCCTGGTCGGACGCGAGCGCGGCTACCACGGCGTGAACTTCGGCGGCCTTTCGGTCGGTGGCATGACGGCCAACCGCAAGATGTTCGGCGCGATGCTCGCCGGTGTCGACCACTTGCGTCACACGCACGACCTGTCGCGCAACGCGTTCAGCGTCGGCCAGCCCGAGCATGGCGCCGAACTGGCCGACGACCTCGAGCGCCTGTGCGTGCTGCACGATCCGTCGACGATCGCGGCGGTGATCGTCGAGCCGATCGCGGGCTCGGCGGGGGTCTTCCTGCCGCCCAAGGGCTACCTGCAGCGGTTGCGCCAGATCTGCGACAAGCACGGCATCCTGCTGATCTTCGACGAGGTGATCACCGGTTTCGGCCGCACCGGCCAGCCGTTCGCGGCGCAAACCTTCGGCGTCACGCCCGATCTGATGACGGTGGCCAAGGGCATCACCAACGGCTGCGTGCCGATGGGCGGCGTGTTCGTCAAGCAGGCGATCCACGACGCGTTCATGAACGGGCCGGAGCACCTGATCGAGTTCTTCCACGGCTACACCTACTCGGCCCACCCGCTGGCATGCGCGGCGGGCCTGGGCACGCTCGCGACTTATGCCGAGGAAGGCCTGCTCACGCGTGCCGCCACGCTGCAGAGCTACTTCGCCGAGGCCGTGCACACGTTGAACGGCCTGCCCAACGTGATCGACGTGCGCAACTTCGGACTGGTGGCGGGCATCGAAATGCGGCCGATCGACGGCGACCCGGCCAAGCGCGCCTTCAACGTGTTCCTCGACTGCTTCGAAAAGGGCGTGCTGGTGCGCACGACTGGCGACATCGTCGCGCTGTCGCCGCCGCTGATCGTCGAACGCCAGCACATCGACCAGATCGTCGACACGTTGCGCGGCGCGATCAAGCGCGCCGCGTGAGCGAACGGCCCGCTGCGCGGCAGGTGAACGCGCGGTGAGCGGCCCGCCATGGGCCGCTTACGCCAGCCTGGCCGCGAGCATGGCGCTGGTGGGCAGCTACGTCGGGCTGTCCAAGCTGTTGCTCGCAGCGTTCCCGGTCTTTCTGCTGGCGTGGTTGCGCTTCGGCATCGCCGCAGTCGCGATGCTCCCTTGGTTGCCGAGGTCGACCGGCGAGGCGCCGCTGTCACGCCATGACCGCCGGCTTCTGTTCTGGGAGAGCTTTCTCGGCAACTTCATGTTCTCGATCTGCATGCTCTACGGCGTGCAGCTCAGCTCGGCCGTCGCCGCCGGCGTGGTGTTGGCGGCGATTCCAGCCGCGGTGGCGGTGCTGTCGCGGCTGTTCCTGCACGAGCGCATCGCGCCGCGCGTGATGGTCGCCATCGCCTGCGCAGTGGCCGGCATTGCGATGCTGGCGCTCGGTCGGGCGCAACCGGTGTCGGCCTCGGTCGGCGCGCAGCCGGCACTGGGACACGCGCTGCTGGTGGGTGCCGCCGTGTGCGAGGCGAGCTACGTCGTCATCGGCAAGCGCCTCACGGGTCAGGTCTCGGCCAAACGCATCAGCGCGCTGATCAACCTCTGGGGACTGGCGCTGGTCACCCCGCTCGGTCTGTGGCAGGCATGGCCGCACGACTTCTCGGCTGTGCCGGGCGCGACCTGGGGACTGCTGTTGTTCTACTCGCTGGCCGCGAGCGTCGCCACCGTGTGGTTGTGGATGCGGGGCCTGCGTCACGTGCAGGCGTCGCGGGCCGGGGTGTTCACCGTGCTGCTGCCGGTGACGTCGGCGCTGGTGGGGGTGACGGTGCTGCGCGAGCCGTTCAGCGCGTCACACGCCACTGCGTTTGCGTTGGCCCTGGTCGGTCTGCTGCTGGCCACCTGGCCGATCGCGGCCGGTGCGCGTGCCACCGCCGGAAGCGCGCGGGCCTAGCCGCTGCGGCGTCCTACGCGGGCATCGGATCGCTCGTCATCGCCCGTCGCGCGCGCCGCATCACCTCGCCCGCGGACAGCGGCCGCAAGCGGTAGTCGGACCACACCTGGCGCCAGTGACGCGCGCCGGGTTCGCCATGACGCAGTCCCATCATGTGCCGCGCCACGGCGAGCCAGGGTGTGCCGTGTCGCTGCGCCTGGTCGGTCATGTAGCGAACCATGGCTTCCTCGACGTCGTCGCGCGACGCCTCGGCCGGTGGTGACCCGAACGCCAGCATCTCCCACTCGCGCAGGCGCCAGGGGTCGTGATACGCCGCGCGTCCAATCATCACGCCGTCGACACGTGCCAGCTCCATCCGCAGTTGTTCCGGCTCGCCGAGACCCCCGTTGAGCACGAACGTCCAGGCCGGGAAGTCGCGCTTGAGCCGCGCCACGGTGTCGTGGCGCAGAGGCGGCACCTCGCGGTTGCGCCTCGGGCTCAGTCCGTCGAGCCAGGCATTGCGCGCGTGCACGATGAAGACGCTGCAACCACCCTCGCCCACCGTGCCGACGAAGTCGCGCACGAAGCCGTAGTCTTCGACGCGATCGATCCCGATCCGGTGTTTGACGGTGACCGGCAGCGTCACCGACTGCCGCATCGCAGCCACGCAGTCGCGCACCAGCATGGGCTCGGCCATCAGGCACGCCCCGAAGGCGCCGCGCTGCACGCGAGGGCTCGGGCAGCCGCAATTGAGATTGATCTCGTCGTAGGCCCACCGTTGCGCGAACTTCGCGCACGCCGCCAGATCGAGCGGCTCGCTACCGCCGAGCTGCAGCGCGACGGGATGCTCCTCGGCGTTGAAGTCGAGGTGGCGCGCCACGTCGCCGTGCAGCAGCGCGCCGGTCGTGATCATTTCCGTATACAGCCGCGCGCGAGGGGCGATCAGGCGATGGAAGTACCGGCAGTGGCGGTCCGTCCACTCCATCATCGGCGCCACGCACAGGCGCCACGCGTTCGACGGCGACGTCACCATCGCAACGGTACTTCAGGGTCAGTAAGCATCACGGGTGGCATGCACCAAGCATGCCATGCCGCCGGTGCGGCCGGGGCGGTGCCGCCGTTC
Source organism: Burkholderiaceae bacterium (assembly GCA_035455385.1). GTDB lineage: Bacteria > Pseudomonadota > Gammaproteobacteria > Burkholderiales > Burkholderiaceae_C > JAEUPI01. The sequence goes on along the minus strand of DATIFD010000706.1, from coordinate 302 downwards.
CTGTCGGCAGACGGGGGACTGGCGTCGCCAGCCAGCGGCCAAGTCACGCCGGCGGCGGCTGGGCGTGCCTGAAGAACCAGCGGCGGGCGCCCGAGGTGTCGAAGCGCTGCCAGTTGTCCGGATCCTGCCGCAACCGGTCGGCCATCACGTACAGCGCAAGCGGGTTCATGCCCATGCCGACATGACTGGCCGCGATCTCGATGTTCTCGGTGTGCGGCAATACCTCGTTGACGCTGCAGTGCCACGCCACCACGCCATCGGTGCGCGAGAAGATTGACGTGGTCGGCACGGGCGGCGCCACG
>DATIFD010000705.1:0-6007 GCA_035455385.1 Burkholderiaceae bacterium | reverse complement strand
AGGGTCAGCGAGCCCCAGAAGCGCGCGGCCGCACGCTCGATCGACACCCCGGTGGCCGCGCCGTGCACGGTGAACAGCGGAAAAGCCTCGTCGCGCCAGGCGACGATCAGGCCTTCGCGACGCAGCGCGTCGTGCATCGCGGCCATCGCATCGGTGCGCGCGGCGGCCGCGCAATGCAGCGTGACGCCGCGCTCGTCCACTCGCAACCACTGCGGCCAGCGCCTCAGCGCCGGCAGGTGTGCGCGCGCCACCGAGCCGACCGGCACGGCCTGCGCATCGGCCTCGCCGACGAAGAAAGGTGCGCGCGTGGCCTCGTCGTGCGCCCGCGCCGCGGCGATCGCGGGCCAGGCCGGCTTGGCGATCGAGGCGTCGGTCGGGCGCGTGCTCAACCCGCGTCCAGCACCAGCTGCGTCTGCGTCACCACCGCGCACAGCTTGCCGTCGGCATTGCGGATCATGGTCTGCCACACCTGGGTCGTGCGTCCGCGGTGCAGCGCGACGCACTCGCCGGTGACCACGGTGTCGACGCGCGCGCCGGCGATGAACTTCGTGCTCGAGTCGGTGGTGGTGGTGCGCTTGCCCGCGGGCATGTTGAGCACGGTGCCCACCGCACCCAGCGTGTCGGCAAACGCCATGATCGCGCCGCCGTGCATGACGCCGCCGGTGGTGCAAAGATCGGGCCGCACGATCAGCTCGGCCAGCACGCGCTCGGGGGTCACTTCACGCAGCCGCAGCCCCATCAGGCCGGGAAAGAGCGGATCGAGGATCTTCTGCAGGGTGGGCAGATCGAACATGCGGCTGCTCCTGGCGTGCGCCGACGGCGGCGGCCGCATTGTGCCCGCTGCCTGTCGCGGCGGCTGCCGCGGCCGCGCGAAAGGCCCGCGCGCGCCGCGCCTATTCGGTCTCGAAGCGCAGCAGCTGGTCGTCGATGCGCCACCAGTTCGCCATCTGGCCGACGTAGTAGTGCGCGCTCGGGCGCGTGCGCAGCGGGCCGTCGATGATGCCGACGCGGATGCGCACCACCGAAGGGTCTTCGGCATTGGTGCTGAACAGCGGCGAGCCGCAGCGCTTGCAGAACATGCGGTGGACACCGGGCGACGACTCGTAGTTGGCCAGCAGGTCGGCGCCTTCGGTGACGTCCAGCGCCGCAGCGGGCATGGTGGCCTGCGCGGAGAACGGGCCGCCCTGGGCCTTGCGGCACATCCAGCAGTGGCAGATCTCGATCGGTCCGGGCTCGGCGTTCAGCGCCAGCTTGACGCCGCCGCACAGGCAACTGGCCGTGTATTGGGATGCGCTCACTGCCTCGCTCGAAGGTGCCGTTGCCCGAGGCGGCATCTTAGTGGCAGCGGTCGTCGCTGCCGACTCGGTGCATGTCGCGCCGCGTGACGCCTTGCCGCGCGGCCTCAGCGCGCAGGCGTCATCTCGCCGCGCGGCGTGGTCGACGCGTGGGGCGGCGGATTGCCGGGGATGCCGATCTTCTTGGCGCCGCTCTCGATCGCGTGACCGGCGGCCTTGGTGCCGCGCTCGACGCCCGAGATGCCCGCATTGACGCCGCGCTTGACCGCGTGCTCGGCCTTGCTGGCCACCGACGAGGCGCCGGCGGCGGCGCTGTGGACCACTTCGGTCACGCCGGCCAGCGCGCAGCAGCTCCACGCCGCCAGCACGATGCCGGTCAGCAGCGGTTTTGCGGTTCGCATGGTCAAGATCCTTTGCATGACGCGGTGAATCGTAGCGCGGGCGGAGACACCGCCCATCCGCCGTGCCGTGACGAATTGTCGGGTGCGGGCGAGCGGCCGCCGCCGGCCGTGTGCATCACGATGTTGCAGGCGCCGCGCAGGCGCGCGGCCCGTGAGTTGCTAGCATGCCGCGATGACCACACCGGCAGCGCCCACCATCCGCGTCCGCGTCGGCGTCGGCGGCTGGACCTTCGAGCCGTGGCGCAACAACTTCTACCCGGCCGGCTGGCCGATCGCGCGCGAGCTCGAATACGCCAGCCGCCAGCTGACCGTGATCGAAGTCAACGGCACCTACTACAGCCTGCAGAGCGCCGCCACCTTCGCCAAGTGGCGCGAGCAGACACCCGACGACTTCGTCTTCACGCTGAAGGCCACGCGCTACGCGACCAACCGCCGCGTGCTGGCCGAGGCCGGCGATTCGATCGAGCGCTTCGTGAAGAGCGGCATCGCCGAGCTGGGGCAGAAGCTCGGACCGATCGTCTGGCAGTTCGCGCCGACCAAGCGCTTCGACGCAGCCGACTTCGAGGCCTTCCTGCAGCAGCTGCCCCAGGCGGTGGACGGCGTGCCGCTGCGCCACGCGGTCGAGGTGCGCCACGAGAGCTTCAAGAACGCGGGCTATCTGGCGCTGGCGCGCAAGCACGGCGTCGCCACGGTGTTCACCGATTCGCCCGACTACCCGTCGTTCGCCGACGTCACCGGCGACTTCGTCTACGTGCGCACGATGCGCGCCGACAAGTCGCTGCCCGACGGCATCGCGCCGCAGGCGCTGGCGCAGCTGGCCGCCTGCACGCGCGCGTGGCGCGACGGCGGCGAGCCCGCCGCGCTGCCGCGCGTCGAGTCCGCGCCCGTGCCGAGCGCTCCGCGCGACGTGTTCCTGTTCTTCATCAGCGCCGACAAGGAGAAGGCTCCGGCAGCGGCGACAGCGCTGCTGCGCCAACTGCGAGGCGGCTGACGCCCTCGCTGCGGCGCGTCAGCTGCGCAGCGGCAGCGCGGCGCCGATCACGACGAACACGCCGCCGCACGCCTGGTTGAAGCGCTTGCCCACGCGGCGCAGCCACGGGCTGATGCGGTGCGCCATGCTGGCGATGAAGACCTCGGTGGCGATCTCGATGGCCGCGAACGTCGACGCCATGATGGCGAACTGAAGCCACAGGCTGCGGTGCGGGTCGATGAACTGCGGCAGGAACGCGGCGAAGAACAGCAGCGCCTTCGGGTTGGTCAGCGCCGACAGCGCACCCTGGCGAAACAGCGACCACCGCGCACGCGGCGGCGCCGCGCCGCGCACCTCGACGCCGATCGGCGGCGAACGCCACACCTGGATGCCGAGCCACACCAGGTACAGGCCGCCCACCCACTTCATCACAGTGAGCCAGGTCAGCGAGGCCTTGAGCAGCGCGCCGATGCCGAACATCGACAGCGCGATCACGATCACGAAGCCGCAGGCGCCGCCGAGCACCGTGTACAACGCCTTGCGCCGGCCGTGCAGCGCACCGTGCGTGAGCGCCAGCAGCCCGTTGGGCCCCGGCGAGAGCGACAGGCCGGTGGCCGCCAGCAGGTAGATGAGCCAAGTGTGAAGGTCCATGGGTCGAGATGCTCACCGGCGCGGGCGTCGCGGTCAAGCGAGGCATCGCGGCGGCGGCCGCCGCAGCGTGGCCCGACGGTCAGGTCGGCGCCGGCAGGAAACCCTGTTGCTCCGGCGAGCCGCCGATGCGCGGCAGTTCCGGCAGCCAGGGCAGCGCCGAGTGCTGCCAGATCTGGACCGCGGGCTTGAGCCGCGCGCGCTGCGCGACGCAGCCCAGGCGGATGATCACCGAGGTGGGGTTCTCCGGCGCGGTGGCATACAGCGGCGTGCCGCACTCCGGGCAGAACACCTGCGCGCGCCGGTTGCCGCTCTGCGCCACCTTGACGTAGCTCTTGGGCTGGCCGCGCAGGTGGAACTGCCCGATCGGCGCAGCGACCACGGCGCGAAACGGCGCGCCCGACAGCACCTGGCAGTCGGTGCAGTGGCACACCATCACCCGTGTCGGATCGATCTCCGCGCTGAACGAGATCTGCCCGCAATGACAGGCGCCGTCGATGTGCATCGGTGTCTCCGTTGATGGGACGCGCCGGCGGCTAGGGCCGTCGCGCCCCCGTGATTCTCACCAACTTCGACCGGCCCGAGGCCCCCGACAGCACCGACACCGCAGACTTGGCGCAGCCGAAGTGGCGCGCGACGAGGCCCACCAGCTCGGCGTTGGCCTTGCCGTCGACCGGCGGCGACCTCAGGCGGGCGACCCAGGTGCCCGTGGGCAGTTGCTGCAGTTCGCTGACCGGCGACCGTGGCTTGGCCTGCACGCTGATGACGAACGAGTCGGCGTCCTTCGGTGTCGTTGCACGGCGCTTGCTCATCGCACGACCCGCGTTGCCCGGCCCCGCACGATGGCCCAGCGCTCGTGGTCGCGCCACCGTCCACCGATCTTGAGGTAAGCGGTCGAATAGCCTTCCTTCGAGAGGCCGCAGCGGCGGGCCAGCGCGATCGAGGCGCGGTTGCCCGGCTGGATGTTGGCTTCGAGCCGGTGCAGCTTCAGCCGGGTGAACGCGTGCCGGATGACCGCGCGCAGCCCCCGGCGCATGCAGCCCTGCCGCTCGAAGCCTGCGAACGCGTAGTAGCCGAGGTAGCCGCTGCGGAACACGCCGTACACCACGTTGGTGAGGTGGATCGCGCCGGCGAGCTGGCCGGTGGCGGGCAGGTAGACCACGAAGGCGAAGTTCGCTGCATTGTCGAAGCGCGCCAGGTGCGCGCGGAACGCCGCCGCGTCGCACGGCGCGCTGACCCACGGCGCGTGCAAGCGCAGGCTCGCACGCGCCGATGCGACGAAGGCATCTCCGTCGGTGGTTGTCAGCGGGCGGATGGCGACTCGCACGATTTGGGTGAACCTGCTACCGGTCGTAGCGCGTGCGGTGGTCGTCTCGATTTCTTCACGATGCCCCGCGAAAGGCCTGCGCGCGTCGATCGAAAGCGCGGCGATTCGCAAGTATCGGCGCGACACGGCTATCCGCAGTGGCTATGGTGCCCGGGCGATTCAACCAGGCCACACCATCACATGGACCAGCCCGTGCACGCGACGACCCCGTCGACCGCATCGCTTCAAGTCGAGGACCCGTCATGGAACTGCTAGGCGTCGGCATTCTGGCCGTCTGCGCGATCTGTCTCGTCGTCACGATCGAGGCCGTGCGCTCGGTGCACGCCCGTCCGGTGTGGGAGCAGCGTCGCCCCGAGAAGGAGCCGGTGCTGGAGCCGATCGCGCGGCCGACGCGGCGCTTCGAGCTGCCCGAGCGCGTGCGCACCGTGCGCTTCACGATCCCCGTGGGCCCGGCGACGGCGGAAGCCAACACCACCTACTGACCGCGCGGCGTCCCCGCGAGGGCCGCGCCGGCCCGGCCAGGGCGGGCTCACTTCTTGGGCTTGAGGGCGATGGTCACGAGGGCCGAGCAGTCTTCGAGCGCGGTGACGCCGTGCAGAGCATCGCCGCGCAGGTACAGCAGCTGCCCGGCACGAAGCACGTGGCTCACGCCATCCGAGGTGACGTCGACGGCCCCTTCGAGGCAGTGCAGCGTGATCTCGCCGGGCACCTTGTGCGGCGGCAGCGACTTGCCCGCCTGCAGCACGAGCCGCATGACCTCGAGATCATCGCCCTTGAAAAGAGCGACCGTCGCCTCCCGCATCAGGTCGGCACCATGCGGGCCGACGTCGACGATCTGACCCGGAGCAGCATGCGGCATCGCCATGACGGCGAGTATGCGCCCGGGAGTGACCGGCATCCACGGCTGTGCCCGGGCGCCGATGTCCACAACGTGGCCAGGCTCCAGTCGGGTCTCTCGCCCCGGACCCAGCGGCACTTGATGGTCATCGGCACCCGTGTGTGCGCTGCGCGGCGCAACGGGCCCGCCGGGTCAACCCGGAGCCCCCGGCGCGTGCCAGTTGCGTGGGATGGGCTCGAGCATGCTGACCCGGTTGCCCTCGGTATCGTCGAACGAGACGTACTTGCCGACGCCCGGGATGAGCATCGGCTCGCCGAGCACATGGCCACCGGCCTCGGCGACGCGCGACATCGCAGCCTGGATGTCCTGCACCGCGATCACGACGCTCGGATGTTGCGCGGGCCAATCCGCGTTGCGGCGGTAGAAGCCGCCGTTGATCGCGCCCGGCCGCTTGGGGCCGACGGCGTCGGTCTCGGTGGTGGTGGCTAGCACGTAGCCGCCCATGTCTTCGCCCAGCGTGTTCGTGAC
>DATIFD010000704.1:0-2309 GCA_035455385.1 Burkholderiaceae bacterium | reverse complement strand
AGTACGGGTAGGTGCTGACCGTGAAGCCGCTGCCCTCGAACATCGAGCGGTGGTTTTCCCAGCTGGGGTCGCTGATCCAGACGCCGCTGTCGGGAAACCAGCGCTTCAGGAAGTCGGCTCCGACCTTCAAGCCGCCGCTAGAACCCACCGACTGGATGGTCGCGATGCGGCCCGAGGCCAGCGCCTCGTGACCGGCGCCGAACAGCAGCGCCTGCACCGCGCGGCGCGCATCGGCCGCCCCCTCCATCGGCAGGTACGGCTTGGGCCCGCCCTGCGCGAGCAGCCGCTCCTCGGCGGCACGCACGCTGCGCAACACCGGAATGCGGCCTTCGTCGTCGAAATAGATGCCGATCGACAGGTTGACCTTGTGCGGCCGCGGGTCGGCGTTGAAGGCATCGACCAGCGCAAAGATCGGGTCGCCCGCATAGGGCTCGACATGCTCGAACACACGCAACTCCTGCAGTGGACGGCTGCGATTATCGGTGCCGGCCGCCTTGGGGCCGCGTGCGACGGCCCGGTGGCGATCAGGCCGCGAGCGCGGCCTCGATGTCCTTGGCCAGCTTGGCCGGCTCGTCCTGCGGCGCGTAGCGCTTGATCGTCTTGCCGTCGCGACCGACCAGGAACTTGGTGAAGTTCCACTTGATCGCCTGCGTGCCGAGCAGGCCGGGCGCCTCCTTGGTCAGCCAGCGGTACAGCGGGTGCGCGCCGCTGCCGTTGACCTCGACCTTGGCCATCATCGGGAACGAGACGCCGTAGTTCAGCTGGCAGAACGATGCGATCTCGCCGTTGCTGCCCGGATCCTGGGCGCCGAACTGGTTGCTCGGAAAGCCCAGCACGACCAGGCCTTGGTCCTTGTAGGCCTGCCACAGCGCCTGCAGGCCGTCGAACTGCGGCGTGAAACCGCACTTGCTGGCGGTGTTGACGATCAGCAGCACCTTGCCCTTGTAGCGGTCGAGCGTGACCCGCTGACCGTCGATGGTCTGTGCCTCGAAGCCCCACACGTCGGTGTCCATGGCCGTCCTTTCGATCGCAGCGCCCTGCGGCGTGATGTTATCCCGCTGCCGTTGCACGCGATGCATTGACGGGCCCCGCCCCGCGGCGGACGATGGCCTGCACTCCCGCCAGCAGCCCCGAGCCGCACCATGTCATCGCCACACAGCGTGTGCCTGCTCGGCTTCAGCGACTTCGAGCGGCGGGCACTGGCGCTGCAATTCCGCCTGGCCACCGGCCGCACGCCGTCGTACGCGCTGGTGCCGGCGATCGACGAGGCGCGTCTGCTGGTGGTCGACGGCGATGCCAAGTCGGCCGTGCAGCGCGCGCTCGACGCCGGACGTCTGGCGCACTGCATCTTCGTCGGCGTCGGCGCGGCGCCCAAGGGTGCACTGGCACGGCTGCAGCGGCCGATCGATGCGCTGTCGCTGATGCGCGAACTCGACGCCGCGCTGATCCAGCTGCAGGGCCCCGCCGTGATGCCACCGCCCGCTCAGCCGATCGTGGCGAAGCCGGCCCCTGTGGTTGTGCCGGCGGCCGCCATCACCGTGGCCAAGGGCCCGGCGCCGCGTCCGCTGCCGCCGAGCCCGACGGCGCCGGCCAGACCCGATGGCGGGCTGCTCGACTCGCAGCTGTCGGAGCTGGCCGATCTGTTCCCCGACCGCGCCAGGCCCGACGGCAGCCCGGCGCCCGCAGCGAAGAAGGCCCCGGCACGCTGCGACGCGCTGCTGGTCGACGACAGCGAGATCGCGCTGAAATTCCTGGAGCTCAAGCTGGGGGAGCTGGGCCTGCGCTCGCGAGGCGTCACCGACAGCGACGCCGCGATTGCCCAGCTGGAGCAGCACGACTTCAACTACGTCTTCCTCGACGTCGAGCTCGGGCCTCGCAGCAAGCTCGACGGCCTGGCGCTGTGCCGCCACATCAAGCGGCGCTTGCGCCGCCCGCCGGTGGTGGCGATGGTGTCGGCGCACGCGACGCAGACCGACCGCGTGCGCGGCAGCCTGGCCGGCTGCGACGCCTACCTCGGCAAGCCGCTGCAGCCCAGCGACCTGCTGCAGGTGGTGGGTCTGCGCCGCGGCCGGTGACCTGGCGGCGTCAGCGCGCGCCGTCGCGCGGTCGTTCCTGCCAGGCCGCCAGCAAGGCCGCGGCGGCGATCAAGAGGCCCCCGGCCACCGTCCGAGGCTGCAGCGTGGCGGCCCCGAGTGCGACCGCCGACACGCTGGCGAAAACGACCTCGCTGACCATCACCACCGCGGTGGTGGCTGCGTGCAGGCGCGCGGCGCCGATCTGCAGCGACAGGTTCGAAGCCATGAACCACA
>DATIFD010000703.1:0-7279 GCA_035455385.1 Burkholderiaceae bacterium | reverse complement strand
CGCACAGCAGGCCGTGGGCACCGGCCTCGCGCCAGGTCTCGAGCGGCATCTGGCCGGCCTCGCGCCAGGCGGCCGCCTGCGGCACCCAGCGCTCGCGGAAGAACCGCGCGGCGCTGTCCTGCAGCATGCGGTGCTCGTCGGTCATCCACGCGGAGGGGAAGTTCGGCAACATCGGGTGGTCTTCCTAGGCCTTGGCCTGCACGGTGCGGCGCATCGCCTCGTTGATGACGCGCAGCTCGGCCAGCGTGGCGTCGATGTGCGCGCGCTTGGCCTCGAGCGCAGCGATCGCCTTGTCGGTGCGCGACAGCACCCAGCGCGCCTGCTGCACCCGGCCCTCGCCGTGCGAGCCGTAGAGCTCGAGGAAGTGCTTGATCTCGGTGAGCGACGCGCCGATGGCCTTGCTGCGCAGGATCAGCGCCAGCCGCGTGCGGTCGCGCCGGGTGTAGATGCGGGTGTTGTTGACCCGCCGCGGCGCGAGCAGGCCCTTGTCTTCGTAGAAGCGCACCGCGCGCGGCGTGACGCCGAACTCGGCGCACAGGTCGCCGATGCCGCACAGCTCGTCCGCGGCATCGCTCTCGTGGTGCGACGCCACTGCCGCCCGGGCATCGTGCGACGCGCCGTTGCCGCCTGCGCGTTTGCTGCGGACCAGCATCTCGGCCACGCGCGCCTCAGAAGATGCTTTGCAGCTTGAGCGCGACGCCCATGTCGCCGCTGAGCGTGATGCGGCCGGTCATGAACGCGGTGGTGGGGCTGAGCTCGCCGCTGAGCATGTCGGCCAGCGTGTCGACGCTGCAGGCGATGGTGCAGTCGGTGTCGCGGTCGGTGTTGTCCACCGTGTTGGTGCCGGTGGCGCCGTCGATCACGACGACGCCGGCGTCGCCGCAGTCGAACTTGAGCGACGCGCCGAGGTCGGGTGCGGCGCCGGCCTTGCCGCGCAGCGTGGTGGTGGCGGTCTGCAGATCCATCGGCGAAGCGCTCCCCGGGGTGTCGTGCGGCCATGCTAGCGGCCGACCACCGCCATCGTACCCTCGTATTCCCCAACGCGGCAGTTGGTTGACGTTAACGTAAGGCTACTGCCTAATTCAGCCCAACTGTCACAGGAAGGCCGCCGCCATGCAATTCACGCCCGAGCACGAGCAGATCCGCGACACCGTCAAGCGCTTCGTCGTCAACGAGGTCAATCCGCACGTGCCGGAGTGGGAGAAGGCGCAGCAGTACCCGGCCCACCAGGTGATGAAGCGGCTCGGCGAGCTCGGCATGCTGGGCCTCAAGTACCCCGAGGCCTTCGGCGGCGCGGGGCTGGACTTCAGCTACTCGATGGTGATGGCCGAGGCGCTGGGCTTCTGCGACTGCGGCGGCGTGCCGATGTCGATCGGCGTGCAGACCGACATGGCCACGCCGGCGCTGGCCCGCTTCGGCTCCGACGAGCTGCGCAAGCAGTACCTGATGCCGGCGATCGCCGGCGAGATGGTCAGCTGCATCGGCGTCAGCGAGGCCGGCGGCGGCTCCGACGTGGCGGCCATCAAGACCACCGCGCGCAAGGAGGGCGATGACTACGTGATCAACGGCAGCAAGATGTGGATCACCAACGGCCTGCAGGCCGACTGGTGCTGCCTGCTGGCCAACACCAGCGCCGAGGGCGGCCCGCACAAGAACAAGAGCCTGATCATCGTGCCGATGGATGCCAAGGGCATCACCAAGCAGAAGATCCACAAGATCGGCATGTGGTCGAGCGACACCGCGCAGCTGTTCTTCGACAACGTGCGCGTGCCGCGACGCAACCTGGTCGGCCAGGAGGGCGCCGGCTTCATCTACCAGATGATGCAATTCCAGGAGGAGCGCCTGTGGGCCGCGGCGTCCAACATCACCGGCCTCGACCTGACGATCGACCAGACCATCGAGTACACGCGCCAGCGCCAGGCGTTCGGCAAGAGCATCCTCGACAACCAGGTTGTGCACTTCCGGCTGGCCGAGCTGCGCACCGAGGTCGAAGCGCTACGCGCGCTGACCTACCGCGCGGTGGAGCTCTACACCAGCGGCAAGGACGTGACCAAGCTGGCGTCGATGGCCAAGCTGAAGTGCGGGCGGCTGAGCCGCGAGGTCAACGACGCCTGCCTGCAATACTGGGGCGGCATGGGCTTCACGTGGGACAACCCGGTGTCGCAGGCGTTCCGCGACGGCCGGCTGGGCTCGATCGGCGGCGGCGCCGACGAGGTGATGCTCGGCATCATCTGCAAGCTCGAAGGCACGATGCCCAAGGGCATGCACTGACCTGCCCGACGCATGCGCGCAGCCGCCGGCATCGCGGCCCTGCTGTTGAGTGCACCGGCCATGGCGATCGACGTCGCACCGCTGTGGGACTACGACAAGCCAGCGCTCAGTGAAGAGCGCTTCCGCGCCGCGCTGGCCACCGCACAGGGCGACGACGCACTGATCCTGAAGACGCAGATCGCGCGCACCCACGGGCTGCGGCGCGACTTCGTGCGCGCGCGCGCGGTGCTGGCCGAGGTGGAGCCGCAACTGGCCAAGGCCGGGCCCGAGGCGCAGGCGCGCTACTGGCTCGAGCTCGGCCGCACCTGGGCCTCGGCCGCGCACAAACCCGACGAGCTGACGCCGCAGGCCAAGGCACAGGCACGCCAGGCCTACGACCGCGCGCTGGCGATCGCCAGGGCGGAGCAGCTCGACGCGCTGGCGATCGACACGCTGCACATGTACGCCTTCATCGACACCGACGCGGCCGACGGCATCAAATGGGCCGACGAAGGGCTGAAGATCGCGCTGGCCTCCTGGCAGCCGGCGGCTGCGGGGTGGGAGGCCACGCTGCGCAACAACCGTGGCTACGCGCTGCACCAGCTGGGCCGCAGCGACGAGGCGCTGGCGGAGTTCAAGCGCTCGCTGGCGGCGGCCGAGCGCAACGGCAAGACCACGCCGATCCGCATCGCGCACTGGATGATCGCGATGACGCTGCGCGAGCTCGGGCGGCTGGACGAGGCCAAGGCGATCCAGCTGCGGCTCGAGCGCGAGTGGGATGCCGACGGCGAGCCCGACCCCTACGTGTTCGAGGAGCTGGAGAAGATCTATCGTGCGCAGGGCGACGCCGAACGAGCCGACCACTACGCGGCGCGGCTGAAGGCGACGCAGAATCGCTGATTCGCCCCCGGCCACCGCTGTGGCGGCCGGGCTGCCATCCGCTGAGAGTTGCCGAGCATGAACCACCCCTCCCCCCGCTGGCGCACGGCCGCGCTGACCGCCGTGCTCGCGCTGCTGATCGCCGCCACGCAGAGCGCCTGCGGTCGCGGCGACGCCGCGCCGCGTGCGGTCACGCCGCGCGGCGCGCTGGGCGCCGACGAGATCGCCAACATCGAGCTGTTCAAGCGCGTGTCGCCATCGGTGGTGCACATCACCACGCTGGCCATCGAGCGCGACTTCTTCTCGATGAACGTGCAGCAGGTGCCCAGCGGCACCGGCACCGGCTTCATCTGGGACGAGGCCGGCCACATCGTCACGAACTTCCACGTCATCCAGGGCGGCAGCGCGGCGCGCGTGACGCTGGCCGACCAGAGCACCTACCCGGCCAAGCTGGTGGGCGCGTTTCCCGACCGCGACCTCGCGGTGCTGCGCATCGACGCGCCGAAGGACAAGCTGCCGCCGATCCCGATCGGCTCCAGCCGCGACCTCATGGTGGGCCAGCGCGTCTACGCGATCGGCAACCCGTTCGGGCTCGACCAGACGCTGACCACCGGCATCGTCAGCGCACTCAACCGCGAGATCGAGGCGTTCAACAACCGAACGATCCGCGGCGTGATCCAGACCGATGCCGCGATCAACCCGGGCAATTCCGGCGGCCCGCTGCTCGACTCGGCCGGGCGGCTGATCGGCATCAACGCGCAGATCGCCAGCCCCAGCGGCGCCAGCGCGGGCATCGGCTTCGCGATTCCGGTCGACGAGGTCAACCGCGTCGTGCCACGGCTGATCCGCGACGGGCGCGTGGTGCGCCCGGCGCTGGGCATCGCGGCGCTGCCCGACAACGTGCGCGAGGCCCTCAAGCTGCCCAAGGGCGTGGGCGTGGTCAACGTCACCGCGGGCGGACCGGCCGCGCGCGCCGGAATGCGGCCGTTCCGGCGCGCCGACGACGGCGGCATCGACCAGGGCGATGTGATCACCGCGGTCAACGACGAGCCGGTGGCGTCGCTGGACGACCTGCTGACGCAGCTCGAGCGCTACCAGCCCGGCGACAGCGTCACGCTGACGCTCTCGCGCGACGGCAAGGTGCGCAAGCAGGCGGTGACGCTGGCGGCGTCGCAGTAGCGTTCAGGCCGGCCAGGCGTCGGGCACGTCGCAGGCGAGCCAGCGCGCGATCGCCGCGTTGACCGCTGCCGGCTTCTCCTGCGCCATCCAGTGGCCCGACGGCACGACGGCCTCGCGCAGGCGCGTGCAGTCGCGGCGCATCGGCTCGGCCAGGCGCGAGATCAGCGTCTCGCAGGTGGTGTCGTAGCGTCCGTGCAGGAACAGCACGGGCAGCGTCAGCTTGCCGCCCGCCAGCGAACGCGCCGCGTAGTCGTTGTTGCGGCGATGGTTCATGTACCACGCGTTGGGGCCGAAGAAGCCGTTGCGCTGCAGTGCGCCTGCGTAGTGCCGGGCTTCGTCTTCGCTCAGCACGTCGGTGTCCAGCGGCAGCTGCGGCGCGCGGCCGGCGGGCCCGAACCATCCGCCGTGCTGGCGGATGCTCGCCAGCCGCGACGGCGTGCGCAGGCTCTCGGGCCGGCCCTTGCGGAACAGCGCGCGCACGGTTGCCGGCACGTCGGCCTCGAACTCACGCACCGTGGCGTCGAAGTTCTCTTCGTAGTGCAGCATGTAGTCCCACTGCCCGGCCGGATACTGCGCCTCGGGGTAGATGTCGCGCGCCACGTACGGCAGCGCATGCTCGGGGCTGAAGCCTTCGGCGAAGTACGGCACGCACAGGTTGGCCACCGCGACGCAGGCTTCCGGGTGATGGCTGGCCAGGCTCCACACCACCGGCGCGCCCCAGTCGTGGCCGACCCACACCGCTTTGTCGCGGCCGAGCGCGGCCAGCAGCTCCAGCATGTCGGCCACCGCGTGCTCGAGCGCGTAGTCCTCGTGCCGAGGGTACACGCTGGAGCGGCCGTAGCCGCGCATGTCGGGCGCGATGGCGCGAAAGCCCAGGCTCGCGAAGCACGGCAGCTGATGGCGCCAGCTGAGCGACAGCTCGGGCCAGCCGTGCACGAAGACGATCGGCGGCGCGTCGTCGGCACCGCACGACAGGTAGAACGTGGTGTGCCGCGGGGTCGAAACGGTGTGCTCGGTGACGGCGAACGTCATGGCTGCCTCCTGGGGCGGCCAGTATCGCCGCGTCACGGCGCGACGCGTCGTCGCGCAGGCAGTCGACTCACGGCGCGCCGGGCAGGCCGCGGCCGGCCACGCGCGGACGCGGCGACGACCCGCGCTCCAGCAGCGGCAGCACCGGGCTGTTCATCTGGCGCGCCAGTCGCAGCACCGTCATGTCGGGCTGCGCGGGCAGGCGGTAACCCGGATTGGCGCCACGCGACAGCAAGTACTCCACCATCGCCTGCTGCTGGCTGGGCTGCTGCAGCCAGTCGGCACCCAGCGTCCTGGCCAACGGCACCCACGGTACCTGGTCGCCCTGCAGCGGCGGCACGCGATTGACGAGTTGCGGCGCACGCGCGAACCACCAGTCGAGCGCCGCAAAGTTGCCGCTGCGAAAGGCCTCTTCGAAGCCGGGTCGCAGCTCGCCGTCGTAGGGGTCGAGCGCGGCGCGCACGGTGTGCCCGGCGGCCTCGAGCTGCGCCGCCAGCGGCGTGTTCAGCATGTCGGGGTGCAGCGCCGACAGCGGGCTGAATCCCAGCTGCCCCGGCTGCATCTGGCCCTGCGCGACCCAACGCTCGATCACCACGTCGAAGCCGGCGGCGCGCGCGCGCGGGCAGCTCAGCATGCGCACCACGTCGTGGTGGATCGCATGCGCATCGGCCTGCGCCAGCCACAGCAGCGACTCGCGCACCTGGGGCGTGGCCGCGCCGAAGTCAGGGCACGGATCGGCCTGCGCCAGCTCGACCAGCGGCGAGCGCGCGCAGGCCTCGGGCATCGCGCCCTTGTCGATCAGCTCGGGCAACGCCGGCCACAGCCGCGGGTCGCGCGCGGCCATCGCCAGCGGGCACAGCGGCAGCTTGTACGACGCGGCCAGGTCGGCGGCCTTCATCAGGCCCGGCTGGTACGGCAGGCAGTGCGGCGCGAGCGCACGCTCGACGCTGTTGAGGTAGTAGCACGGCACCGGGCCGCCCTCGACCCACTTGTCGTGCATGTACTTGGCGATCGACCAGCTGACGCTGGTGTCGGTGGCCACGCCGATCGCGCCGATCACCGCCGCGGTCGTGGTGCACCCGGCCATCGCCAGCAGGCAGCCGAGCCCGAGCACGGCACGCGCACACATTGCGCGAAGCGAGGAGCACGGTGAGAGCGACATGCGAGACGGCTTCGAGGCCGGTTTGTGATGGGGATCGGGCGCCCCGAGCGTGACACGTTGCACGCTGCGCAAGGGGTGTCGGGCGTGAACGATTGCCGCCGGCACACCGGGGTCTTTGGTAACGGGCAGTGGCATCGGTGTCGCGTCATCAGCGGGCGCGCCGCGGCCCCGGCTGACGCGGCGCAACAACGAGTCGCGGAAAAGAACCGGCATTGGGCGCAGATATCGATGCGCGGAGCCCGTCGACGTCACGACAATCGCCCGTGGGAGCGGAGGGGGCCGGCCCAGCGGAAATCTGATCTTGCCGACCGTACTCGTAGTCGACGACGTACCCGAGAACCTCACGGTGCTGGGCGAGTTGCTGGTGCCGTACTACACGGTGCGCGCGGCCAACTCCGGCCCCGCGGCGCTGCGGCTGGCGGCCACGCATCCACGACCCGACCTGATCCTGCTCGACCTGATGATGCCGGGCATGGACGGCTTTGAGGTGCTGCAGCGCCTGCGCAGCGACGCGTTGACGCGCAACATCCCGGTGATCTGCGTCACCGCGCTCGACGCCACCGAAGAGGAGGAGCGCGGCCTGTCGAAGGGCGCGGTGGACTACATCACCAAGCCGCTGCGTCCGAGCGTGGTGCTGGCGCGCGTGCGCACGCACATCGAGCTGAAGCGCGCACGCGACAAGCTGTCGAACCAGAACGCCTTCCTCGAGGCCGAGGTGGCGCGGCGCATGCGCGAGAACCAGCTCGTGCAGGACGCCAGCATCCATGCCCTGGCGCGGCT
>DATIFD010000702.1:0-3529 GCA_035455385.1 Burkholderiaceae bacterium | reverse complement strand
CCGACGCCTTCGTGCTGTCGATCGCGCGCGGCCGGCTCAGCATGCGGCTGGCCCTGCGCGACCCGCAGCCCGCGCGCATCGAGCAGTGGCTCAAGTTGTTCGAGCTGGCGATCGACGAGGCCCGGCGCGTCGCGGGCGAGTGGCGCGACTCGGCGCTGCAGGGAACCTCGACCCGACCTTCGGTCTGGCCGCGCGACGAGTCCGGCCACTCGCTCTGAGCGCGGCCGGATGCCCGCGTTCAGGCCGCTGGCGGCGCGGAGTGGCGGCCGAGCTCGATCTTGGCGATCGCGTTGCGGTGCACCTCGTCCGGACCGTCGGCGAAGCGCAGCGTGCGCGACAGCGCGTAGAAGTAGGCGAGGGGAAAGTCCTCGCTGACGCCGCCGCCGCCGTGCACCTGCATTGCCCAGTCGATCACCTTGCCGGCCATGTTGGGCGCGACGACCTTGATCATCGCGATCTCGGCCTTGGCCGCCTTGTTGCCGGCCACGTCCATCATCCACGCCGCCTTCAGCGTCAGCAGGCGCGATTGATCGATCAGACAGCGCGCTTCGGCGATGCGCTCCTGCGTCACCGTCTGCTGGGCCACCGTCTTGCCGAACGCCACGCGCTGCAGCGCGCGCTTGCACATCAGCTCCAGCGACCGCTCGGCCAAGCCGATCAGGCGCATGCAGTGGTGGATGCGTCCCGGGCCGAGGCGGCCCTGCGCGATCTCGAAGCCGCGGCCCTCGCCGAGCAGCAGGTTCGACGCGGGAACCATCACGTTCTTGAAGTCGACCTCCATGTGGCCGTGCGGGGCGTCGTCGTAGCCGAACACGGAAAGCGGACGCATCACCGTGACGCCCGGCGTGTCGAACGGCACCAGGATCATCGACTGCTGCGAGTGCCGCGGGGCCGACGGATCGGTCTTGCCCATGAAGATCATGATCTTGCAGCGCGGATCGCCGCCGCCGGAGGTCCACCACTTGCGACCGTTGATCACGTACTGGTCGCCGCGACGCTCGATGCGCGACTCGATGTTGGTGGCGTCCGACGAGGCTACGGCCGGCTCGGTCATCGCGAACGCGCTGCGGATCTCGCCGGCCAGCAGCGGCAGCAGCCACTTCTGCTGCTGCTCCTTCGTGCCGTAGCGCACCAGCACCTCCATGTTGCCGGTGTCGGGCGCCGAGCAGTTGAACACCTCGCTGGCCCACGGCACCCGGCCCATGATCTCGGCCAGCGGCGCGTACTCCTGGTTCGACAGGCCGGCGCCGTGGTCGCTCTCGGGCAGGAACAGGTTCCACAGGCCCGCGGCGCGCGCTTTCGGCTTCAGCGATTCGATCGTCTGCAGCGGTGTCCAGCGCCTGCCCGCCTCGCTGTTCGCACGCAGTTCCTCCGCGTATCGCGCCTCGGCCGGATAGACGTGCTCGTTCATGAAGTCCGTGAGCCTGGCCTGCAGTTCCTGGGTGCGCGGTGAGTAGCCGAAGTCCATGCGTTGCTCCTCGTCAATGGTGTGTCGTGCGCGGCGCGTCAGCTGCGCTGCGCCTGGGCCCAGCCCATGCGGGCCAGGGCGGTGGTGGCCTCGCCGGACGTGCGCGCTTGCGCGCTGGCCGCAGTGCCGTCGGCCGCACGCTTGGCGATGCCCTGCATGATCGCCGCCAGCCGGAACAGGTTGTAGGCGAGGTAGAAGTTCCAGTCGGCCATCACCGAGTCGGGATCGCCGCGACCGGTGCGCTCGCAGTAGCGGCGCACGTACTCGCGCTCGCTCGGGATGCCGAGCGCGGCGTGGTCGAGCCCGCCGATGCCGCGAAACACGCCCGGCTCGATGTGCCAGGCCATGCAGTGGTAGCTGAAGTCGGCCAGCGGATGGCCCAGCGTCGACAGCTCCCAGTCGAGCACGGCGGCGATGCGCGGCTGGTCGGCGGCGAAGATCAGGTTGTCGAGGCGGTAGTCGCCGTGCACGATCGACACCTGAGACTCATCGAGCGCCGACGGCGGCAGGTGCGACGGCAGCCAGTCGATCAGCCGGTCCATCTCCGGAATCACCTGCAACGCCGACATCTGATACTGCTTGGTCCAGCGGGTGATCTGGCGCACGAAGTAGTTGCCCGGCTTGCCGTAGTCGGCCAGCCCAACCTGTGCCGGGTCGACGCTGTGCAGCGCCGCGATCACCCGATTCATCTCGTCGTAGATGGCGCCACGCCCGGCCGGAGTGAATCCGGGCAGCGACTGCTCCCACAGCACGCGACCATCGACGAACTGCATCACGTAGAACGCGCGACCGATCACCGCCTCGTCCTCGCACAGCAGGTGCATGCGTGCGACCGGCACCGCGGTGTCGGCCAGCGCGCGCATGACGCGGAATTCGCGCTCGATCGCATGCGCCGACGGCAGCAGCTTGGCGGCCGGGCCCGGCTTGGTGCGCATGACGTAGGCCCGCCGCGGCGTGACGAGCTTGTACGTGGGGTTCGACTGGCCGCCCTTGAACTGCTCGACCGTGAGCGGCCCCTCGAAGCCGGGCAGCGTGCGCTGCAGGTGGCGTTCGAGCGCAGCGGTGTCGAAGGCGTGCCGCGCCGAGACCGCCTGCGTGCCGATGAATTGCTCCATGGATTCCATCTGCGACCTTTCAACGTTCGGCGATCGCCAGCAGCTTGTCGCGCGACAGCACCACGAGACGGGTCGGCTCGACCCGCACCGCGCCCTGGCGCTCGAAGCCCTTGAGTTCCTGGTTGACCCGCTGGCGCGATGCGCCGAGCAGCTGCGCCAGATCCTCCTGCGCCAGCTGCAGCGCGATGCGGATCTCGCTGCCTTGCGCAACGCCGTAGCCCTTGACCAACAGCAGGATCTGCTTGGCCAGGCGGGCGGCCAGCGGACGGCTGTTCAGGTCCTCGATCAGATTGAACATCAACCGCAGCCGCCGGCAGTTCAGCCGCAGCAGCGCGTCGTACAGCTCGACGTGTCTGGTCAGCAACTCCTTGAAGTCGGGCTTGCGCACCACCAGCAGCGTCGTATCGCCGTGCGCGCTGGCATCGTGGGTGCGCGGCAAGCCGTCGAAGAGGGCGATGTCGCCGAACCAGGTACCGGGCTCCACGTAGGTCAGCACGACCTGCTTGCCCGATAGCGTGACGTTCGAGACGCGCACCGCGCCCCGCGCCACGCCGCACCATTGCTCCGCCGGGCCGCCGCGTGCGCCCAACGGCGCGCCATCGGCATAGCGCTTGATCACGGCGCGCCCGAGGATGTCTTCGCGCAGCGGGGCCGACAGCTTCGAGAACCAGGCACCCGATTCGACGTGGTGCTGCTCCTCGATGGTCAGGGCGGGGATTCTCATGGGCTTGTCCCGGCCGCGACCAACGCCGTGGGCCGGAAGATGTATTGTCCATGCCCGAGTCGCCCGCCACGTCCAGACAAGCAAGGAGACACCATGAACGCAGCCGCCGTCATCAGCCTGCCCAGCCGACGGGCTCAGGTGTCGCCCGAAGAATGGCAGCTGCGGGTGGACCTGGCCGCTGCCTACCGCCTGGTGGCGCTGTTCAGGTGGGACGACCTGGTG
>DATIFD010000701.1:0-5450 GCA_035455385.1 Burkholderiaceae bacterium | reverse complement strand
AAGCCGGCAGACCTCGACCGCTTCGTTCAGGTTCGTCGCGATCGGCTTCTCGCAGTAGACGTGCTTGCCGGCGCGGATCGCCTGGGCCAGCAGCGCTGGACGCATCTGCGTCGTGCCGGCATCGAAGAAGACGGTGTCGTTCGGGTTCGCGAGCGCTTCGTCGAGCCGTGTGCTCCAGCGTGCGATGCCGTGCGCCTTCGCGAGCGCCTCGATCTTCTCGGCGTTGCGGCCGATCAGGATCGGGTCGGGCATCACGCGGTCGCCGTTGGCCAGCGTCACGCCGCCGGCGTCGCGGATCGCCTTGATCGAGCGGATCAGGTGCTGGTTCATGCCCATGCGCCCGGTGACGCCGTTCATGATGATGCCGAGTCGTTGCGTGGCCATGCGGTCAGCTCCTGGGGATGGGTTCGATGGGTTTCAGCGCGGGCATCGTCGCCCAGTCGGGCTGGGCATCGCTGGCGAAGCCGGTGCAGTCGAGCGAGCCGATCGCCAGGTGGCCGTCGCGGATGCGCAGCCGCGTCGCGCCGTGGCTGCGCTCGTAGAGATCGGGGTGGGCGTCGAGGAACGCCTGCTGCTCGGTGCGCGGCAGCGCCGCCATGCCGTCGACGTAGTGGTGTCCGTTGCGCTCGACGTGCGTGATGCCGAGCAGGTTCACCAGCGCGAGGTCTTGCTGCACCGCGAGCCCGGCCTGCGTCGTGAGGTCTTCGCCCGACATGAAGAAGCGGGCCTCGTGCGGGTCGGCATTCCACGCCGCGCAGCGCGCGGCATTGAGCAGCGAACGGTAGAGGCCCTTGCAGGTCTTGCTCGAGATGCCGGTGTAGCCGTGCGCGCGGGCGCGCACGAAGGCGTCGAGCTCGCCGTCGGACTCGTCGATGATCACCGGCTTGAGCGCGGCGATGCGGCGCACGTCCATGTCGAGCGCGATCTTGCGCGCGATCGGCTGCTCGACGAACGCGACCGAGCGCCACAGTCGCGCGAGCGCTGGCGTGTCGCGGATGCGCGCGAGCAGCGCAATCACCCCGTCGGCGCCGTCGTACTGCTCGTTGCCGTCGAGCGAGACCAGGATCTCGCCGTCGATGCGGTCGAGCACCGCGGCGATGCGCGCCAGCCGCGCCACGTCGTCGTCGATGCGGCCGCCGACCTTGAGCTTGAAGTGCCGGTGGCCGTAGCGCTCGACCACCTGCTCCAGCGTCTCGGGCAGGCCGTCGTTCACCGGCTGCGTCAGGTCGGCGGCGGTGATCGAGTCGACCAGACCGACGGTGTGGCGCGCAGCGATCGAACGCGATGGCTTCAGGGTCCGGAGGAACGCGTCCCAGTCGAAGCCGGCGAATTGCGCGTGTTGCGGCCCGATGCCGGCGAGGTTGCCGCGCATCGCGGCGTAGAACGAGACACCGAGCGCGCGGCACAGCGCGTCGAGCAGCGCGCGGTCGACCAGCGCCGGCCCGTAGGCCGCCAGCAGCGGGTTGTGGCCGCGCGCCGCGCACGCGGCCTGGTGCGCGTCGTGGTGGCGCGCGAAGTGGCCGAACGCGGTGTCGGCGTCGGCGTCGGCGAGGTAGGCGTCGCGTGCCAGCCGCAGCACGTCGCGCAGCTGCTCGAAGTTGTCGTCGTTGCTCAAGCGCAGGTTCTTGTCGAACCACTTCGGCGCCATCAGCTCTGCGGCACCGCCCCATGACATGCGGCCGTCGGTGGTCTCGATGCGCGCGTGCACGAAGGCCTGCGGACACTCGGTGAGCGTGACCACGCCGAAGCGAAACGGCAGGCGCAGCGTCACCGGCCGCTCGTGCAGCGCGACCTCGCGCACGACGAAGCGCCGCGCGTCGGTCATCTGGCCCCCTGGCTCGCTGCGCTGCTGCCTCGCGGCCTGCATGCCGCGAGGCGCTCGCCAGCCACTCGCGAGCGCGCTGGCGCTCGCTCGGCGCGGGCTCGCTCCCCCCGAGGGGGACCGAGCCACCTTGGGGCGGCCCGGCGGCGGCTCATTGGGCATCCTCCGGCCTGCGGCCTCCGGTATTCGCCTTGGGGGCGGCCCGGCGGCTCATGGCCGCGCCTCGAAGGCTTCGACGAGGCCACGCAGATAACCGATCGCGCGCGCGGCCGAACCGGGGCCGTCGGGCACGTAGTCGAACGGCTCGACCGCGACGATGCCGCTGTAGTGGCCTGCGGCCTGCAGCCGCAGCAGCGTGGCGACGATCGGTGCGAACGCCATCGCGCCCTGGCCGGGGCCACGGCGGTTCGGGTCGTTGACCTGCACGTGCGCGATGCGGCCGCTGGGGATCCAGCGCTCCATCAGCGCATCGATCGGCAGGGTTTCGGCCAGGCCGGCGGCGCTGCAGTCGATCATCGTCTTCAGCGCCGGCGAGCCGATCTCGTCGACCAGCGCGGCGGCCTCTTCGACCGTGTTGACGAAGTCGGTCTCGCGCGGCGCCAGCGGTTCGATGCAGTAGGTGACGCCGCACGCCTCGGCGCGGCGCGCGGCGCGCGCGAAGCACTCGAGCGCGCGCGAACGCGCCACCGCGATCGAGACGCCGGCCGGCACCGCCCGCTGCTTCGGCGAGCCGTGCACCAGGTAGCGACCCCCCAGCTGCGCGCACAGCTCGACCAGCCGCTCCATCACGGCTGCGGTGCGTGCGCGCACGCCGGAATCAACGCCGGTGATCGACAGGCCGCCGGGTGCGACGAGCAGCCAGTGCAGGCCGCTGATCGTGACGCCGGCACCCTCGGCCACGCGGCGCAGCTCGCTCGCCTGCGCGTCGGTGAGCGTGGTCGGGTCGTCGGCCAGCGTGAATGGCGCCACCTCGAGGCCGTCGTAGCCGAGCTGCGCCGCCAGCTCGCATTGCCGTGCGAAGGGCAGGGGTTGCAGCACCTCGTTGCAGAGCGCGAACTTCATCGGATGGCGGGCGCTAGCCGCGGCGCGCGAGCAGCGAGCGGATGCCGTCGGCCGCCGCGCCGCGCCCCCGTTGCACCAGCGCGCGGAACGCCGGCACGTACAAGAGAATGGTGAACAGCGTGACGCTGGCGAACGCGATGCAGATCGGCCGCGTGAAGAACGGCACCAGGCTGCCGTCGGACAGCACGAGGCCGCGGCGCAGGCTCTTGTCGAGCAGCGGCCCGAGCACCAGCCCCAGCACCAGCGGCGCCATCTCGTAGCCGCGACGGCGCAGCAGGAACGCCACGATGCCGATCGCCAGCATCGCGTAGACGTCGAACAGACGCGACGCGGTGGCGAACGCCCCCACCACGCACAGCACGAACACGATCGGCATCAGCACCGCGCGCCGCACGCGCAGGATGTGCAGCAGCGGCCGCACGCCGAACAGGCCGAACAGCAGGATGGCGATCGACGCCAGCGTCGTCATCGCCACCACCTGGTAGACGAAGTGCGGATGCTGGATCATCAGCATCGGCCCGGGCTGGATGCCGTGGATGATCATCGCCGCCATCAGCACCGCCGACGGCGCAGAGCCGGGGATGCCGAGCGCCAGGCACGGGATGATGTGGCCGGGGATCGACGCCATGTCGCCGGTCTCGGCGGCCATCAGGCCGTCGATCGAGCCCTTGCCGAACTTCTCCTTCTCCTTGCTCACCGCCTTGGCGGCGGCGTACGACATCCACGAGCCGGCGTCCTCGCCGACGCCGGGCAACAGGCCGGTGAAGACGCCGATCACACCGGAGCGCAGCACGGTGCGCCAGTACTGCACGATCTCGCGAAAGCGCGGCAGCACCGAGTCGCGCAGCTCGACGATGCGGCGCTCGATCGGGTCGGAGAGCGTCGTCAGCACCTCGGCCAGCCCGAACGCGCCCACCAGTGCCGGAATCAGCGCGATCCCGCCGGACAGTTCGTCCCAGCCGAAGGTGAAGCGGTCGTAGGCGTACAGGCCCTCTTGGCCGACCTGCGCGATGAACAGGCCCAGCATGCCCATCAGCCAGCCCTTCAGCGGGTCGTTGCCGACGATGCTGCCCGACATCGTGACGCCGAACAGCGCCAGCCAGAAGAACTCGAAGGCGCCGAACGACAGCGCCACTTCGGCCAGCACCGGCGTGAAGGTCGCCAGGCACAGCACGCCGAACAGCGTGCTGACGAACGCGCCCGAGGTCGCGATGCCGATCGCGCGGCCGGCCTGGCCCTGCTTGGCCAGCGCGTAGCCGTCGGCGCACGACGCGGCGTTGGCCGCGGTGCCCGGGATGTTGAGCAGGATCGCGGTGCGCGAGCCGCCGTACAGCGCGCCGACGTACGAGCAGATCAGCACCAGGATCGCGTCGTTGGCCTCGAGCTTGATGGTCAGCGTCGTCAGCAGCGCGATCGCCAGCGTGGCCGACAGACCCGGCAGGATGCCCATCACGATGCCGACGAACGCGCCGCCGAGCCCGTAGGCCAGCGTGGCCGGGTTCAGGAAGCCCGCGTACGCGTGGCCGAGATCGGCGAGGCCCTCGAACATCGGGTTTGGGAATCGGCCGCTCTAAGGCAACCGCACCAGGAACAGATCCTGGAACACCAGGTGGGTGATCACCGCCGAGGTCAGGCCGATCACCGATGCCTTGATCACCGATCGCGGCGCCAACGCCTGCGCAGGGTCGTCGCGGCCGATGCGCTGCAGGATGACGATCGAGCCGGCGACGTAGATCGCCGAGGCCAGCCAGAACGGCAGGCCGTGGCCGATCAGCACGACGCAGTAGGTGATGCACAGCGCGGCCACGATCGCGATGCGGCGCCAGGGTTCGCGCTGATCTGCGCGCTGGTCGGTGCCGGCCGGCGCGGCCGGGCCGTGCAGCGCGATGCGCCGCCAGCTGCGCAGCGCGAGCACGCCGCCGAGCACGATCATCATCACGCCCAGCAGGCCCGGCAGCAGGCCGGGCACCGTGTACGGATTGATGTGCTGCGCCTCGAGCCGGTCCATCGTGATCGAGCCGATCAGCACCGCGACGCCCAGCCCGATCCAGCCGACGCTGTCGGCCAGATCGGAGCGCGGGCTGATCGGCGCGTCGCCGTCGTGCGGCGCGGCAGCGCCGGCAGCCGGGTTGGCGGGCGGTGCGGACATCGATCAGGCCGATCGTGCGCGGCCGGGTCGGTGGGTCATGGCCTCGGTATGCCGACCGTGTCGGGCGACACCTTGGCCTTGCCGCCGTCGAACAGCAGCCAGGCGTTGGCCTGGATCGCCGGAAACACCGCCTTCTGCGCGGCCTCGCCGTACTGCGGCGCGAACAGCGCACCGCGGCTGGCGGCGTACTTCTTGAGCGCCTCGCTGTTGACGATCTGCTCGGACCAGATCTTCTCCAGCGTCTTCACCACCTCGTCGGGCACGCCCTTCGGCACGAAGATGCCGAAGTAGTTGGCCGGCGCGGTGAAGCCGGGCAGCGTCTGCGACAGCGGCGGGATCGTGCCGTAGCCCTCGAGCTCGAGCGCCTTGTCGCTCACAGTGGCCAGCGGGCGCAGGCGCTTGCCGCGGATCATGTCG
>DATIFD010000700.1:0-5860 GCA_035455385.1 Burkholderiaceae bacterium | reverse complement strand
GACGCCGCGCGCACCCTTTCCTCCAGCTGCGGCAGCATCGACGCATGCGTCTCGGCCTGCGCGGCCTGCTGCGCGGCGCTGCGTTCGGCCTCGTCGATCTGCCCGGCCAGGCGGGCCTGCTCTGCCTCGTCGGCGCTGCGGCGCTGGTGCCACTGCAAGTTCTGCGCGTTCAAGTCGGCGATGCGCTGCTGCACCCGCTGCCGGCCTTCGACGACGTAGCGGATGCGTTCCTCCAGTCGGCTCACTTCGAGCGAGGCCTCGGCCAGTTCGCCCTGCGCGCCGTGCAGCGCGTCGCCGGCCGCGTAGTGGCCCTGCCGGATCGTCTCGAGCTCGGCCTCGACGTGCCGCAGCTCGGCCACCCGGGCCTGCAGCGCGTTGTGCGCCTCCTCGGCGGCGCGCTTGACGCGCTCTTCCTCCTTGGCCGCGTCCCGGTGCTTCAGGAACCACAGCTGGTGCTGCTTCAGCGTCTGCTCGTCGACCAGCTGGCGGTAGCGCGTGGCCACCTCGGCCTGCGCCTCGAGCTTCTCGAGGTTGGCATTCAGCTCGCGCAGGATGTCTTCGACCCGCGTCAGGTTCTCGCGCGTGTCCTTCAGACGGTTCTCGGTCTCGCGACGGCGCTCCTTGTACTTGCTGACACCAGCCGCCTCTTCGAGGAACAGACGCAGCTCCTCGGGTTTGCTCTCGATGATGCGGCTGATCGTGCCCTGGCCGATGATGGCGTAGGCGCGCGGCCCCAGGCCGGTGCCGAGGAACACGTCCTGCACGTCGCGCCGGCGCACCGGCTGGTTGTTGATGTAGTAGCTCGAGGTGCCGTCGCGCGTCAGCACGCGCTTGACGGCGATCTCGGAGAAGCTGTTCCACTGTCCACCGGCGCGTGCGTCCTCGTTGCTGAACACGAGCTCGACGCTGGCGCGGCCGGCCGGCTTGCGCTGGCTAGAGCCGTTGAAGATGACGTCCTGCATCGACTCGCCGCGCAGCTCGCTGGCCTTGCTCTCGCCGAGCACCCAGCGCACGGCGTCGATGACGTTGGACTTGCCGCAGCCGTTGGGGCCGACGACGCCGACCCGCTGGCCGGGCAACTGGAACGTGGTGGGTTCTGCGAAGGACTTGAAGCCCGAGAGCTTGATCTGGTTCAGGCGCATGAGAAAGGAAAGCGGAAGTCCGGGCCCTGATGTGAAAACGGCAGCCCCCGTGTGCCGCCGTTGATGTCCTGTTCGAAAGCCTGTTGTCCTTCGCGCACGCAGGGCTGCACGAGGCGCGCGGATGATACCATCGCGCCCCGCCAGAACGACCCGCGCCATGGCCAGATCCAGCGGCCGCGCACCTCGCGCACGCGAGCGCGCCAAACCCAGCGTACCGCCCACCGCACCGAGCAAGGAACTGCAGGTGTTCGCCAACCCGGCGCCCGAGCGCGATTACGTGATCCGCTTCGACGTACCCGAGTTCACCTGCCTGTGCCCGCTGACCGGGCAGCCCGACTTCGCGCACTTCACGATCGAGATCGTGCCCGACCGGTTGTGTGTAGAGTTGAAGAGTCTGAAGCTCTATTTCTGGAGCTATCGCAACGAGGGTGCGTTCCACGAGAAGGTGACCAACACGATCGTCGACGACATCGTGCGCGCGATCGCGCCGCGCTTTATCCGGCTGGCGGCCGACTGGTACGTGCGCGGCGGCATCCGCACCTACGTCACCGCCGAGCATCGCCGCAAGGGCTGGCAGCCGGCCGCGCCGATCCAGCTGCCGTCATCGACCTGAGGCGCGACGCCGATGCTCGCGATCATCGGTGGCACCGGGCTCTACGACCTGGCGGGCATGCAGATCGATCGCGAGTCGAGCCCGGACACGCCGTTCGGCCGGGCCTCGGGGCCGGTGCTGCACGGCCGGCTGCACGGCCGCGAGCTGCTCTTCCTGGCGCGTCACGGCAGCGGACACCGGCTGCTGCCGCACGAGATCAACTACCGCGCCAACGTGTTCGCGCTCAAGCGCGCCGGCGCCACGCAGGTGCTCGGCTTCTCCGCGGTGGGTAGCCTGGCCGAGCACATCGCGCCCGGCGACCTCGCGATGCCGTCGCAGTACTTCGACTGGACGCGCGGCTCGCGCGAGCGCTCGTTCTTCGGCGGCGGCGTCGCGGCGCACGTGTCGACCGCGCTACCGGTGAGCGCCAGCCTGGTGACCTGGGTCACCGCTTCGGCCCAGGCGCTGCGCCTGACGCTGCACGCAGACCTCACCTACGCCTGCGTCGAAGGTCCGCGGCTGGGCACGCGCGCCGAGAGCCACTTCCTGCGCCAAGCCGGCTGCCACCTGGTGGGCATGACCAACGTGCCCGAGGTGTTCCTCGCCCGCGAGGCGCAGATCTGCTACGCCACCGTGGGCTTGGTGACCGACTACGACTGCTGGATGGACGACCCTGCCAAGCACGTGAGCGTCGAATCGATCTTCGCGCTCTATGGACAGAGCCTGGCCAAGGCACGGCGGCTGCTCGAGGCAGTGCTCGCGCAGCCGTTGCCAGCCGCGGAGCCCGAGATCCGCCAGGCGTTGCAGTCGGCGGTGCTGACGCCCGACGGCGCGCTCGATGCGTCGCAGCGCGAATGGCTGGCGGTGCTGCGGCGCTGATAATCGCCGCATGAATCCGCTGCTCGCGCGCCTGCATCCGTATCCGTTCGAGCGCTGGCGCGAGCTGACCATCGGTGTTCAGCACCGCGGCAACCTGTCGCCGATCAGCCTGGGCATCGGCGAGCCGCGCCACCCGACGCCGCCGCTGATCGAGCAGGCGATCGTCGGTTCGCTGAAGGGCCTGTCCGTGTACCCGCCGACCATCGGCGAGCCGCGGCTGCGCGAGGCCTGCGCCGCGTGGCTCGCACAGCGCTACGGCGTGCGCGTCGACCCTGCCACCCAGGTGCTGCCGGTGAACGGCTCGCGCGAAGCGCTGTTCGCGCTGGCGCAGGTGGTGCTCGACCCCACGCGCGATGGCGCCACCGTCGTGTGCCCGAATCCCTTCTATCAGATCTACGAGGGTGCGGCGTTGCTGGCCGGTGCGCGCACCGCGTTCGCCAACAGCGACCCGGCGCGCAATTTCGCCGCCGACTGGTCGCAGATCGACGCGGCCACCTGGGCCCGCACGCAGCTGCTCTACGTCTGCTCCCCTGGCAATCCCACCGGCGCGGTGATGCCGCTGTCGGAATGGCGCGCACTGTTCGAGCTGTCGGACCGCCACGGCTTCGTCATCGCCAGCGACGAGTGCTACTCGGAGATCTACTTTCGCGATGAACCCGACGGC
Organism: Burkholderiaceae bacterium; assembly: GCA_035455385.1. Taxonomy (GTDB): domain Bacteria; phylum Pseudomonadota; class Gammaproteobacteria; order Burkholderiales; family Burkholderiaceae_C; genus JAEUPI01. The sequence continues at coordinate 2,583 of DATIFD010000700.1, read as the reverse complement.
GGCGCCCCGCTCGGCGGCCTGCAGGCAGCGCAGGCGCTCGGGCGCAGCGACTTCCGCAACCTGGTGATGCTGACGTCCCTGTCCAAGCGATCCAACGTGCCGGGCATGCGCTCGGGCTTCGTCGCCGGCGACGCCCGGATCATGAAGTCGTTCCTGCTGTACCGTACCTACCACGGCAGTGCGATGAGCCCAGTGGTGCAGGCGGCCAGCGTCGCGGCCTGGAGCGACGAAGCGCACGTCAGGGCCAACCGGGCGCTGTACCGCGACAAGTTCAGCCGGGTCACGCCGGCGCTGCAGCAGGTGCTCGACGTGCAGCTGCCCGACGCGGGCTTTTACCTCTGGGCAGGCGTGCCAAATCAGGGCGGCACCGGTGCCGCGGGCGACGACATCGCGTTCGCGCGCGGCTTGCTCGCTCAATACAATGTCAACGTGCTGCCGGGCAGTCTGCTCGCCCGCGAGGCGCACGGCGTCAACCCGGGGCGTGGCCGCATCCGCATGGCACTGGTGGCGCAGACCGCCGAGTGCCTGGAGGCCGCACAACGCATCGTCCAATACACCCAGCGGCTGTAGCACGCCGCGCACCACCATGAGCGACTCCCCCCAATCGATCGTCGACCTGGCCTGGGAAGGCCGCACCGCGCTGAACCCGACCAATGCCGACCCCAAGATCCGCGAGGCCGTGGAGCAGACCATCGCCGATCTGAACGCCGGACGAATCCGCGTGGCCGAGCGGCGCGGCGTCGGTGACTGGCACGTCAACCAGTGGATCAAGAAGGCGGTGTTGCTGAGCTTTCGCCTGCAGGAGAACCGTGCGATGCACGCCGGCGATCTCGGCTTCTTCGACAAGGTGGCCACCAAGTTCGCCCACCTCGATGAGAGCCAGATGCGCGCCACCGGCGTGCGCGTTGTGCCGCCGGCGGTGGCGCGGCGCGGCAGCTACGTGGCACGCAACGTGGTGCTGATGCCGTCGTACGTGAACATCGGCGCCTACGTCGACGAAGGCACGATGGTCGACACCTGGGCCACCGTGGGATCGTGCGCGCAGATCGGCAAGAACGTGCACCTGTCCGGCGGCGTGGGCATCGGCGGCGTGCTCGAACCGTTGCAGGCCAACCCGACGATCATCGAAGACAACTGCTTCATCGGTGCACGCTCCGAAATCGTCGAGGGCGTGATCGTCGAGGAGAACTCGGTGATCAGCATGGGCGTGTTCATCGGCCAGAGCACCAAGATCTACGACCGCATGACGGGACAAGTCCACTATGGCCGCGTGCCGGCCGGCTCGGTGGTGGTGAGCGGTTCGCTGCCCGCCATTGACGGCAGCCACAGCCTTTATTGCGCCGTGATCGTGAAGCGCGTCACTGCCTCGACCCGCGCCAAGACCAGCATCAACGAGTTGTTGCGCGAGTAAACCGGCACACTACGGGGCTGGTGCGTAGGAGAGCGGAGCCCCTGGCATGAGCCGCAGGGCCGCTCCCAAGGCGACAACGAAGTTGCGGCGAAGACTCACAACTGCGCGGAGCGCTTGTGACGTCGAAGCCGGTTCCGGAGTGCGAAGCACGGAGGGTGCCCGATGAGCGGCAACATGGAGAAGGTGTTGCGAATGATGGCGGACAAGAAGGCGTCGGACGTCTTTCTGTCGGCCAACATGCCGATCCTCATCAAGATCAACGGCCAGATGCTGCAGCTGTCCGACCAGTCGCTGACGCCCGGCCAGCCGCGCCAGCTGCTCACCGAATTGCTGTCGCCGCAGCAGCTGGAGGAGCTCGACGACACCGGCGAACTGAACATGGGCATCGGCATGGAGGGGTTGGGCACCTTCCGCATGTCGGCGTTCCGCCAGCGCGGCTCGATCGCTGCGGTGATCCGACACATTCCGAGCGAGATCCCGTCGCTCGACTCGTTGAACCTGCCGCCGATGCTGTCGCAGCTGGTGCTGGAGAAGCGCGGCCTGATCCTGATGGTGGGTGCCACCGGCACCGGCAAGAGCACGACGCTGGCGTCGATGCTGGAGTGGCGCAACCAGCAGATGGCGGGCCACATCCTGACGATCGAGGATCCGATGGAGTTCGCCTTCAGCAACAAGCGCTCGCTGATCAACCAGCGCGAGGTCGGACGCGACACCAACACGCTGCAGGTGGCGTTGAAGAACGCGCTGCGCCAGGCGCCGGACTGCATCTTGATCGGCGAGATCCGCGATCGCGAAACCATGACTTCGGCCATCTCGTATGCGCTGTCGGGCCACCTGGTGCTGGCCACCATGCACGCCAACAACAGCTACCACGCGCTGGGACGGATCCTGTCGTTCTACACACCCGAATCGCGCCCTGCGCTGCTGAGCGACCTGTCCTCCGGCCTGCGCGCGATCGTGTCGCAGCGCCTGGTGCGCGCCTCGGCCGGCGGCCGCCTGCCGTCGGTGGAGATCATGCTCAACACCAAGCTGGTGGCCGAGCTGATCGACAAGGGCGAGTTCACAGCGGTCAAGGAGGCGATGGAGAAGTCGCTCGCCGAGGGCTCGCAGACGTTCGAAGAGGACCTCGCGCGCATGATCGGCGACGGTCTCATCACGCGCGACGAGGGCCT
>DATIFD010000699.1:0-12608 GCA_035455385.1 Burkholderiaceae bacterium | reverse complement strand
GCAGGCGGCGTGGTTCAACTGGGGCGGCGGCGGCGAACTGCTGCGCGACGTGTTCAAGCAGTACGGCATGATGAACATCCCCTGCGGCAACACTGGCGTGCAGATGGGCGGCTGGTACCGCAAGGAGATCAAGTCGCTGGCCGATTTCAAGGGCCTGAAGTTCCGCGTCGGCGGCTTTGCCGGCAAGGTTTGCGAGCGCATCGGCGCGGTACCGCAGAACATCCCCGGCGGCGAGATCTACCAGGCGCTCGAAAAGGGCACGATCGACGCCGCCGAGTGGGTGGGCCCATACGACGACGAGAAGCTCGGCTTCTACAAGGTGGCCCAGAACTATGCGTACCCGGGCTGGTGGGAGGGCGGCCCGCAGCTCGATCTGTACGTCAACACCAAGGCCTACGACGGACTCTCGGCCGAATACAAGACGATCATCGAATGCGCGGCCGCCTACGCGCACCACGACATGCTCGCCAAGTACGACGCGCGCAACGCGCAGTCGCTGAAGAAGCTGGTGGCCGGGGGTACCAAGCTATTCCGCTTCCCGAAGGACTTGATGGACGCAGCCTTCAAGGAGGCGATGGCCCTGTACAGCGAGTTGTCGGCCAAGAACCCGAACTGGAAGAAGGTCTACGAGGACTACGCCGCGTTCCGCCGCGACGAGAACCTGTGGTTCCGCTTCACCGAGGCCGGCTTCGACGACTTCATGCAGTCGCAGAAGCTGTAGCACCGGACCGGGGGCACCAGCCCCTGAGGACCACAGCGAGCCCCGCGGCGTCCCCGCGGGGCTTTTCGTTGGCGGTCCGGGTTCGTGTTGCCGGACTGCGGCGCCATCGCCCAGCGCGCGCTGCACGCTGGGTTGGCCAGCGCCCGTGTCAGTTGCTCCTGCTCCTATTTCTTGTTCTGCTGATCCTGCTGCAGCGCGCGCCGGACGGCCTCCATCGGATCCTCCTCGGCCGACGGCTGCGCACCGCTTGCGGCGCCGCCCACGGCGGACGCGGGTTCCTCGCTGTACTTCTCAGGCGCCGCCTCGATCCGGACCTTGGAGTAGTCGATCTCCTTCTTCACCAAGCCGCCGGAGACGAGGTTCGGGAACGCGATGATCAGCCCCACCATCAACACCTGGATCAGCACGAACGGCACGGCGCCCCAGTAGATCTGCCCGGTGGTCACCTTGGCCAGGCGCTGCTTCGTGATGCGGTCGGTGTAGTCGTCGTGCGGCGCGACGCTGCGCAGGTAGAACAGCGCGAAGCCGAACGGCGGGTGCATGAACGAGGTCTGCATGTTGACCGCCAGCAGCACGCCGAACCACACCAGGTCGACGCCGAGCTTCTCCGCCACAGGCCCGATCAGCGGGATCACGATGAACGCCAGCTCGAAGAAGTCGAGGAAGAAGGCGAGGAAGAAGATCAACAAGTTGACGACGATCAGGAATCCGAGCTGGCCGCCGGGCAGGCTGGTCAGCAGGTGCTCGACCCACTTCGGGCCGTCGACGCCCTGGAACGACAGGCTGAACACGGTGGAGCCGAGCAGGATGAAGACCACGAACGACGACAGCTTCATCGTCGTGTCCATCGCCTGGCGCAGCAGCTTCAGGTTGAGCCGGCGACGGCTGATGGCCATGACCAGCGCGCCAACCGCGCCCATCGCGCCGCCTTCGGTCGGCGTGGCCACGCCGAGGAAGATCGTGCCCAGCACCAGGAAGATCAGCGCCAGCGGCGGGATCAGCACGAACGTGACGCGCTCGGCCATGCGCGACAGCAGGTTGAGCCTCAGCAGCTTGTTGCCCACCGCGAGGAAGAAGGCCACACCCACACCCACCGCCATCGAGATCACGATCGTCTCGTCGGTCGGCGCCTGGGCCATCCTGATCTGCGCCCACGCGATGCCGGCGGCCACCGACAGCACGAACAGCACGCCCAGCGAGCGCAGGCCGGGGGTGCCGTCGTCCTCGCGGATCGAGCGCGCCTCGGACGGCAGCGCCGGCGCGTGCGAGGGCTTCCAAAGGGTCACCAGCAGGACCCAGCCGATGTACAGGCCGGTCAGCGTGAAGCCGGGGATGAACGCACCCTTGTAGAGATCGCCCACGCTCTTGCCGAGCTGGTCGGCCAGGACGATCAGCACCAGCGACGGCGGGATGATCTGCGCGAGCGTGCCCGAAGCGGCGATGACCCCCGTGGCCAAACGCCGGTCATAGCCGTAGCGCAGCATGATCGGCAGCGAGATCAATCCCATCGAGATCACCGACGCGGCGACCACGCCGGTGGTGGCTGCCAGCATCGCGCCGACCAGCACCACCGCGTAGGCCAGGCCGCCGCGGATCGGGCCGAACAGCTGGCCGATCGTGTCGAGCAGGTCCTCGGCCATGCCCGAGCGCTCGAGGATCAGCCCCATGAAGGTGAAGAACGGGATCGCCAGCAGCGTGTCGTTGGCCATGATCCCGAACACCCGCAGCGGCAGTGCCTGCAGCAGGCTCTCCATGCCCGGCACGCCGAGTTCGACGCCGAGCCAGCCGAAAAACAGGCCGCAGGCGGCCAGCGAGAACGCGACCGGGAAACCCACAAGCAGGAAGACGACCAGCCCCGTGAACATGATCGGGGCCAGGTTCGCGAGCACCCAGGCGGTCATGGCTTGGCCCCCTGCTCGCGCGCGCGGAGCTCCTCGGCGAGTTCCTCCTCAGCGGACCTCTCCTGCTTCTTCTTGCCGGGGTCATCGGCAAGTCCCATCAGGAACGCCACGCGCTTGATCAGCTCGGAGATCCCCTGCAATCCAAGCAGGGTGAAGCCCAGCGGCACCATCGCGTAGACCGGCCAGCGGATCAGGCCACCGGCGTTGGAAGACATCTCGCCGTGGATGTACGCCTTGGTGACCAGTGGCCAGACCAGCGTGACGATCTCGTAGACGAACGGCATCAGAAAGCAGGCGATGCCGAAGATTTCGATCTTCACCTGGGTGCGGCGGCTGAAGTTGTGCAGCACGACGTCGATCTTCACGTGGTCCTGGCGCAGCAGCGTGTAGCCTGCGGCCACCAGGAACACCGCGGCGAAGAGGTACCACTGAATCTCGAGGAATGCGTTCGAGCTGGTGTCGAACACCTTGCGCACGGTGGCGTTGGCGGCGCTGATCAGCACCGCGGCGAGCACGAGCCAGGCCAGCCAGCGACCGACGAACTCGTTGACGCTGTCGATCCAGCGCGATAGGGCTAGCAATGCGGACAAGGACGTCCCCCCGTGTTGTGAGCCCATGCGCGGCGACGCCGCGCGCTGAGGCGACCGCATTCTAGGAACGAGGGGTGAGGCGGCGAGCCGGTGATTACGCGCACCGCGAGGGCCGGCAGCCCTTCAGTGCACGTTCAGAGTGCGCTGGCAGCGGCAAACAGCCGCGTGGAGCGGGCGCCGGACCGGCAGAACGCGAGGATCGGCCGCGGCAGCTCGGCCAGCAGTCGAGCGTAGGCCGCAATCTCCTCGGGAGACTGGTAGCCGCTGGCCACCGGGAAGAAGCGGTATTCCAGCCCCGCGGCCCGTGCGGCTGCCTCGATGGAGGCGTTCGTGGGCTGGTGCGGGCCTTCCTCGAAATCGGGGCGGTTGTTGACCACGCTGCGGAACCCCGCGCGTGCCACTGCGGCCATCGCCTCGGGCGACAGCTGAGGCGCCACGCACACATCGGGTGCGATCGCACGGATCGGAAGGGTGTCTCTCACCCGCTTCTCACTTCGCCAGCGCCTGCTTGACGGTGGCCGACACGAGTGCCATGTCGGCCTTGCCGGCGAACTGGGCTTTGGCAGCGCCCATGACTTTGCCCATGTCACCCGGCCCTTTCGCCCCCGTGGCTGCAACGATGCGGGCCACCTCGTCGGCGATCTGCTGCGCGTTCAGGCGCTGCGGCAAGTAGGCCTCGAGCACCGCGATTTCAGCGCTTTCCTTGTCGACCAGGTCTGTGCGACCGGCCTGCGCGAAAGCCGCCACCGAGTCTCTGCGCTGCTTGATCAGCTTGTCGACGATGCCGATCACCGCCGCGTCGTCGAGCACGATGCGCTCGTCGACCTCCCTCTGCTTGCAGGCTGCCAGCAACATCCGGATGGTCGAGAGGCGATCGGCCTCCTTGGCGCGCATCGCCTGCTTCATGTCCTCTGTGATGCGGTCTTTCAGGCTCATGGGCACCCCCAAATGCAAGAGCCCGCGCCGGGTCGCCGTCCCGCGCGGGCTCGAACGCCGGGCCGGCGAAGCGCCGGCACCTTCAATACAGCTTCTTGGGCAGCTGCATGCTGCGCACGCGCTTGAAATGCCGCTTGATGGCAGCCGCCTTCTTGCGCTTGCGCTCCGCCGTGGGCTTCTCGTAGAACTCGCGAGCGCGCAGCTCGGTCAGCAGGCCCAGTTTTTCAATGGTGCGCTTGAAGCGGCGCAAAGCCACGTCGAACGGCTCGTTTTCCTTGACGCGAATGGTTGTCATGAACGCTTCGAATGTCCCTTGGCACCGGCGCTTGGCGCCGCTGGGCGGTCGACTGCTCGAACGCAACGGCGCCTGTGTTGCTGCAGGCCGGGCCGCCGAATGCGGCCCGCAGCAGGCCGCCTGGTGGCAAAGGCGTGAATTCTAGCCCGATTCCGATCTCCGGCGTCTGGCCCTGACGCGGGGCGGCTCTGCGTCGGCGCCCGACGGCCCTGGCGCTGCGGACGACATGTCGCGACGGCGCAGCCAAGGAAATGGGGCTGTCTGGGCCCCCTGACCAGAGGGTGTCACTCCGTCACGCCCGGCAAAGCGCATCCCGACCTTGGCGTGGCCATCCGTGACGAACACCATGCGGGCGGATATCATGGTTCGCACCTGGGCGAGGGGACACGCACGGAGCGTGACTGAATGGGCGCAGGCGCCGAGACCAACTTCCACGCACAAGAGGCCCTGAGTGCCGGGCGCCCGGACGCAGCCACGCTGGCGGCCGCGGGCAGGTTATTGACGGCCTACGCGTCGACGCCCGGGGTGATGTTCGGTCTGAAGGACGGCAGCGACGGCCGCTACGTGGCGGCGTCGGAGTCCCTGGCGCAGTTCTACGGACGTCCCTTGGACGACGTCATCGGCCGCAACGACAGCGAGCTGCTCGACCCGACGCTCGGCGCGGCGATGCGCGCGGCCGATCAGACCGCGCTCGCGCACGGACGGCAGCTGACCAGCGAGCACCGCTTCGATTGGCGCGACAAGAAGCACGACTGGGAGGTCCTGCGCGTGGTGACCGAGCTGGCGGGTCGTCGAGTGTTGGCCTGCCTGTGGCGGGACCTGGGGCCGCAGCGCCTGCGCGAGTCGCAGTTGCATGCCGCGATCGAGCAGATCGAACAGCACCAGATCGCCACGCAGCAGTTGCGACGCGAGTTCGGCGAGCAGCTGATGCGCGACAGCGCCACCGGCCTGGCGACGCGCGGACACTTCGAAGATCAGCTGCGGCGCGAGGTCGATCTGTCGACCCGCGAGCACCGTGAGTTCGCGCTGGTGCTGCTCGAGCTCGACCCGGACAGCGAGCGCGTGGCGGCGCTGGGCGCGCGGGCGCACGATCAGATCCTCGAGGCCATGGGTCGGCTGCTGCGCGGCAACACGCGGGCGATGGACGCGTCGTGCCGGTTGCAGGGCCGGCGTTTTGCAGTGCTGTTGTCCGGGGTCGGGCTCGCCACCGCGCACTCACGCATGGAAGGTTTGCGGCGACAGTGCGCGACACAGATCGTCGTGCTCGACGGCGAGGAGCTGGGCTTCAGCGTCTCCATCGGTGTCGCGAGTTTCCCGCACACCGCCCACTCGCAGAGCGATCTCATGGCCGCCTGCGAGGCGGCGCTGGTCGAGGCGCTCAAGCGCGGCGGCAACACGGTGGCGCTGGCCAGCATTCGGCTGGATCCCGCTTAGAGCACGCCGGTCGCCGAGCGCGTTGGCCGAGAGGGCCGCGATCGCCTACGGCGCGAATCCGAAGATCACCTGCAGCTCACGGCTGCAGCAACGCGAGAACCGCGCACCACTCCTGCGGCTGGACGGGTGTGATCGACAGGCGATTGCCGGGGCGCAGCACGGTCATCCCGGCCAGCTCGGGCCGCTCGCGCATCTCGCGCAGGCTCAGCAGCCGCGTCTTCCGCACCAGCTTGACCTCCACGTGCATCCAACGCGGCGCATCGCGCGTGGACTTGGGGTCGAAGTACTTGCTCTTGGGGTCGAACTGCGTCTCGTCGGGGTAGGCCGCGCTGCAGACCTCGGCCAATCCGACGACGCCGGGCTCGGCGCACGACGAGTGATAGAACAACACGCCATCGCCGATGCGCATGCGGTCACGCATGAAGTTGCGCGCCTGGTAGTTGCGCACCCCGGTCCACGGCAGGCGCTGGCCGGGCGCGTTGGCGAGGTCGTCGATCGACGCCTCATCGGGCTCGCTCTTCATCAGCCAGCATTGCGTCATCGGAGTCCCGGCTTGTGTCGACGACGAGAGGTGCGAAAGTGTCCGCCGCGCACCGAAGGCCGCATTCCTGAACCCAGGGGATTCAGGTGGGCCCGGTCAGCAAGGCTTCGGGTTCATCTGACGCGAGACGATCGCACCTGCCAAGCAATGTTCCAAGCCCTAGCTCGTTGAGCATCGGTTCAAGGAAATAAGAACCTCCGCGAACGCGGCGGACGGTTTGATTCTACGCGTCGCATCGGGCAACGCAACGTCGATCGAACGGATGGTCGGCGTGACGAATCGACGATCGCCACATGCCGTCAGAGCAGGCGACCGTCGTCATTCAGCGCATGGTCGATGCGGCGCACCAGGCGGTCGAGTTCGGCCGGGTCGGTCGCGGCGTCGTTGCGCGGTGGCGCTTCGGCGAGCTGATAGGCCAGATTCAGCGCCGCCAGCACGGCGATGCGCTCGCGCGCCTTCACCTTGCCTGCGTCGCGAATCGCGCTCATCTCCCGGTCGACGATCGCGACGGCTTCCAGCAGGTCGCGCTCGCCCCCGTCCGGACAGGCAAGCACGTAACTCTGGCCAAGGATCGTGACTTCGAGCTGGCTCAATGCAGTTCCCAGCGCCTCAACGCTTGGCCGTGCCGTTGTTGCTTGACCCGGCGGGCAGGCGCTCGAGCAGTGCGTCGATGCGCGCACGGGCGGCGCCCAACCGCGACTTCAGGCTGTCGCGCTCGCTGCCGACCATCGCCAGCTTCTCCTCCAGCAGTGCATTGGTGCGCTTGAGTTCGTCGTGTCGCAGCACGAGGCGCTCGATGCGATCGGCAAGCTCTTGCAGCGTGGCCATGACGCGGTGGGGTTTGGCGGTGGCGCCGATTGTAGGGCGCGCTGCCGCAGTGTCGTCACGATGGCAACGTGGGCGCGCCGCCCGAGGCGGCAAATGCTGCGCAAACGCTGTGGATTGCGCAGGCACGGCAGTCGGGTGCTCGCGCGGTGCACACATATCGCCCATGCAAGATGAGCCAGTGGTGCGCCTCCGTGCGATAGGGCTCCGGGACGACGGCGAGCAGCCTCTCCTCGACCGCCTCCGCCGTCTTGCCCGGCGCCAGCCCGGTGCGGTTGGCAACCCGGAACACGTGCGTGTCCACTGCCATCGTCGGTTCGCCGAAGGCGACGTTGAGCACGACATTGGCCGTCTTGCGGCCCACGCCGGGCAGGGCCTGCAACGCGTCGCGGTCGCGCGGGACTTGGCCGTCGTAGCGCTCGACCAGGATGCGGCAGGTCTCGATCAGGTGCTTGGCCTTGGTGCGGTACAGGCCGATCGTGCGGACTTGCTCGCACAACGCCGCTTCGCCCAGCGCCAGCATCGCCCGCGGCGTCGGTGCCCGCGCGAACAGCTGCCGCGTCGCCCGATTGACGCTGGCGTCGGTGGCCTGCGCCGAGAGCAGCACCGCGGCCAGAAGCTCGAACGTGCTCGTGTACAGCAGTTCGCTGACCGGGTGCGGGTTGGCCCGGTGCAGTCTAGCGAAGAGGAATTCGATGTCGGCGGCTCTCATCGGTCGTCGTCGGTGCTGGGGCCATTGGCGGAAGCCACCGCCTGCGCGCGGGCGAGCGCAGCGGCGACCACTGCGCGCTTGCGCGCGAGGGCGGCCGGGTCCGTGATGTGGCTATGCTGCTCGAGGTCTGCCAGTTTGCGGGCGGCCCGCTGCGCCATCTCGAGGTCATGCTCGCGCTGCTCACGCGTCAGTCGTTGCCGTCGGTGTGCGTAGTGCTCGCGAGCCTGGGTTGCCAGTGACTCGCTCCACGCCTGCCAGCCGGTGGCCGGCGACGTGACGTCGACCATCGCGATGCAGTCGACTGGGCACACGGGCACGCACAGCTCGCAGCCGGTGCACGGTGGGTCGATCACCGTGTGCATTCGCTTGGGGGCGCCCACGATGCAATCGACCGGGCAGGCCTTGATGCAAAGCGTGCAGCCGATGCACCACTGCTCGTCGATGACCGCCAGCCGGCGCGGCCCTTCGACACCGCAAGCGGGATCGAGCGCGATTGGGTCGCTGCCGGTCAGCGCGGCCAGCCGGTCGATGCCATGCCGGCCGCCCGGGGGGCAGCGGTTGATGGCCGCGCCGTCGAAGGCGATGGCTTCCGCGTAGCCGCGGCAATCAGGGTAGCCGCAGCGCGTGCATTGAGTCTGTGGGAGCGCGTCTTCGATGCGCGCTGCCAACGCGATCTGGGCGGCCGTCGGCGCCACAGCCGTTCTACTTGCGAGCTGCCTTGATGGCCGTTGCCACACGGCGCTTGCTCGCTGCCGCACGCCTGGCCGTCGGCACGGCGGCGCCACGGCTGTAGCGATCGACGAACTGTCTGACTTCGGGGTAGACCTGTTCGCGCCAGCGCCGGCCGGAGAAGATGCCGTAGTGGCCCGCGCCGATCGCGTCGTAGTGGAACTTGCGCGAGTTCGGAATGCCCGTGCACAGCGCATGAGCAGCACGGGTCTGTCCAGCGCCGGAGATGTCGTCGAGCTCGCCTTCGATCGTCAGCAGCGCGCTGCGTGAAATGTCCTGCGGCCGCACGCGTTTGCCCGCCACGTCCCAGGTGCCGTTGACCAGAGCAAAGTCCTGGAACACGGTGCGGATGGTGTCGAGGTAGTACTCGGCGGGCATGTCGAGCACCGCGTTGTATTCGTCATAGAACTGGCGATGCGCCTCCGCGCTCTCTTCATCGCCGCGCACGAGATCGAGGAAGTAGTCGTAGTGCGAGCTCATGTGGCGGTCCGGGTTCATCGCCACGAATCCGCTGTGCTGCATGAATCCAGGGTATACGCGACGCCCAGCACCCGGGTAGTTCGGCGGCACGCGGTAGATCACGTTGTTCTCGAACCACTCGAAGCTCTTGTTCATCGCCAGGTTATTCACCGCGGTGGGCGACAGGCGGGCATCGATCGGGCCGCCCATCATCACCAGGGCGGGCGGGGTCGGCTCGCCGGCGCTGGCCATCAGCGACACGGCGGCCAGCACCGGCACGGTCGGCTGGCAGACCGAGATCACGTTGACGTTGTTGCCAATTGCGCGGATGAACTCCTGCACGTACTGCACGTAATCGTCCAGGTGGAACGGGCCGTGCTCGAGGGCAACCATGCGCGCGTCGGTCCAGTCGGTGATGAACACCTTGTGGTCGCACAGCAGCATCTTCACGGTGTCGCGCAGCAGCGTCGAGTGGTGGCCCGACAGGGGCGCCACCACCAGAACGGTGGGCTGGGATTTCATCCGCTCCAGCACCCGTGCGTGGTCGGTGAAGCGCTTGAAGCGCAGCAGGCGGCAGAAGGGCTTCTCCACCGGCACCTGCTCCTGCACGGCGACTTCGACCCCGTTGACGACGGTGCTGCGAATGTCGAAACGCGGCTTCTCGTATTCCTTGGCCAGTCGATGCATCAGGTCGAAGCTGGCCGCCAGACGCTGCGCCATCGGCACGTGCGTGAAAGGCGACAGCGGGTGGCTGTACAGCTTGGCCGATGCGCTGGCAAATTCTGCAAACGGCGCCATCAGCGCGCGCTGCGATTCATAGAGCTGATACAGCATGGACTGGCGACTCCCAACGTTGGCGTCGCAGGCCGGGACCCTGTAGGGACCCTGCATTCGACGAACTGCTTGCAGCGCCGATCACTGGTGCACCGCAGCACTCAACATGCTACTCGACGCTGGCCTGTCGCGCCGGTGACGCGTTCGATCGAGTCCTGCCGAAAGTCGCGCCCGTGGAGTCTGACCCGGGCGCTGCCAAATCGCCGGCTACATCACGCGCGCGATCGCCTGCGCCACGTACTCGAGGTTGCGCTCATTGAGCGCTGCCACGCAAATGCGCCCGGAATCGACGCCATAGACGCTGAACTCGCTTCGCAGGCGGCGCATCTGATCGGCCGACAACCCGCTGTAGCTGAACATGCCCTGCTGGGCGGCGATGAACGACATGTCCTGCCGCACGCCGGCTTCGCGCAGCTTGACGATCAGCCGTTCGCGCATGCTGCGGATCCGCCCGCGCATCTGCGCCAGTTCCTCGTGCCACAGCTGGCGCAGCGCGGGGTCGGCCAGCACCGCGGCCACTGCCTTGGCACCGTGGGTCGGCGGGTTGGAGTAGTTGGCGCGGATGAGCACCTTCAGTTGCGACAACACGCGCTGTGCCTCTTCGCGCTGCTGGCAGACGACCGAAAGTGCGCCGACGCGCTCCCCATACAAGGAGAAGTTCTTCGAAAACGACGTGGCGACGAGACAATCGAGGCCGGCCTCCGCGAAGAGCCTGGGCGCCAGCGCGTCTTCGTCGAGGCCGCGACCGAAGCCCTGATAGGCCATGTCGAGCAATGGAATCCAACCGCGCTCGCGGGCCGATGCCACCACCTCGCGCCATTGGTCCGCCGTCAGGTCACAGCCGGTGGGGTTGTGGCAGCACGCGTGCAGAGCCACCACGGTCCCGGTGGGCGCTGCGTCTAGGGCCGCCGACATCGCCGCGAAGCGCACGCCGTGCGACGCTGGGTCGTAGTAAGGATAGGTCGCGACCTCGAAGCCGGCCTGCGCAAAGATGGCGCGGTGGTTCTCCCAGCTCGGATCGCTGATCAGCACGCGCGCGCGCGGCTGCAGCCGCCTCAGGAAGTCGGCCGCGACTTTGAGCGCGCCCGTGCCACCCAACCCCTGCACGGTGGCGATGCGCTGCTGCGCCACCGCCGCGGAGGACTCGCCGAACGCCAGCCGCTGCGCTGCGAGGTCGTACTCGGCGATGCCGTCGATCGGCAGGTAGCCGCGCGCGGCATGGGCCTCGGCCATGGCCTGCTCGGCTGCCTCCACGCACTTGAGCAGCGGCAGCTTGCCGTTCTCGTCGTAGTACATGCCGACACCCAGATTCACCTTGTGCGGGTTGGGATCGGCCGCAAACTGTTCCGTGATGCCGAGGATCGGGTCGCGTGGTGCCTGTTCGATGGATGAAAACAGCGTCATGGGGTGGTCCGGAGAAGGGGGCTGACCGGCGCGCTCCCGGCTCGTGGGTTAGTCTGTCGCCTGCGGTGGCCGCGTCCGACTCGACCGCTGCGTCGATTCTATTCACTGACCATGAACACGTCCGTTCGTTCGCCCGCGGTGGCGGCGCCCGAAGCGCCTGTGACCGACGGCGGGCGCTTCGTCGAATTTCCCGGCTCGCCGTTTCATCTGTTCCAGCCGTATCCACCCGCTGGCGATCAGGCGTCGGCGATCGTCCAGCTGGTCGAAGGCGTCGCCGACGGCCTGAGCTTCCAGACCCTGCTGGGCGTGACCGGGTCGGGCAAGACATTCACGATGGCCAACGTGATCGCACGCCTCGGCCGGCCGGCGATCGTGTTCGCGCCCAACAAGACGCTGGCCGCGCAGCTGTACAGCGAGTTTCGCGAGTTCTTTCCGAAGAACGCCGTCGAGTACTTCGTCAGCTACTACGACTACTACCAGCCCGAAGCGTACGTGCCGCAGCGGGACCTCTACATCGAGAAGGACTCGTCGATCAACGACCACATCGAGCAGATGCGGCTCTCGGCCACCAAGAGCCTGCTGGAGCGGCGCGACGTGGTGATCGTGGCCACGGTCAGCGCGATCTACGGCATCGGCAATCCGAGCGACTACCACCGCATGGTGATGACGATCCGGGTGGGCGACAAGATGGGGCAGCGCGACGTGATCGCGCAGTTGATCCGCATGCAGTACACGCGCAACGAGACCGATTTCGGGCGCGGCATGTTTCGCGTGCGCGGCGACACGATCGACGTCTTCCCGGCCGAGCACAGCGAGCTGGCGCTGCGCATCGAGCTGTTCGACGACGAAGTGGAGACGCTGGCGCTGCTCGATCCGCTGAACGGCCGCGTCCGGCAGAAAATCCCGCGCTTCACGGTCTACCCGTCGAGCCACTACGTGACGCCGCGCGATCGCGTGGTGGCGGCGATCGAGACCATCAAGGTGGAGCTGCGTGAGCGGCTCGACGAGCTGGTGAAGGCCGGCAAGCTGGTCGAGGCGCAGCGGCTGGAGCAGCGCACGCGCTTCGACCTCGAGATGCTGCAGGAGGTGGGTCACTGCAAGGGCATCGAAAACTACACGCGCCACCTGTCGGGTTCGGCCCCTGGCGAGCCGCCGCCGACGCTGGTGGACTATCTGCCCAGCGACGCCATCATGTTCCTCGACGAGAGCCACGTCCTGATCGGCCAG
>DATIFD010000698.1:0-2049 GCA_035455385.1 Burkholderiaceae bacterium | reverse complement strand
GTTCCCGCTACGCCGCTGCCGGGCCCGATCGCCTTGCGCGCGGCCCCGACGGCGTCAGGCTACGCGCGATGGCTACGACGGAGCTCGACCTATATCCGGCGCGCTGGTGGCACCGGCTCGACGACGGCCGCATCCAGTGCGACCTGTGCCCGCGCGATTGCCGCCTGCACGAAGGCCAGCGCGGGCTGTGCTTCGTGCGCCAGCGCGTCGGCGACGCGATGGTGCTCACCACCTACGGCCGCAGCTCGGGCTTCTGCATCGACCCGATCGAGAAGAAGCCGCTGAACCACTTCCATCCCGGCTCGAGCGTGTTCTCGTTCGGCACCGCGGGCTGCAACCTGGCGTGCAAGTTCTGCCAGAACTGGGACATCTCCAAGAGCCGCGAGATGGACCGCCTGATGGACGCGGCGTCGCCCGAGCGCATCGCCGAGGTGGCGCTGCAATCGGGCTGCCAGAGCGTGGCCTTCACCTACAACGACCCGGTGATCTTCGCCGAGTACGCGATCGACGCGGCCGATGCCTGCCATGCGCTGGGCGTGCAGACGGTCGCGGTGACCGCCGGCTACATGCACGATGAACCCCGGCGCGAGTTCTACGCCAAGATGGACGCGGCCAACGTCGACCTCAAGGGCTTCAGCGACGAGTTCTACTTCAAGCAGACCGGCGCACACCTGGCCCCGGTGCTCGACACCCTGCAATACCTGAAGCACGAGACCAGTTGCTGGCTCGAGATCACGACGCTGCTGATCCCCGGCCACAACGACAGCAGCGCCGAGCTCGAGGCGATGTCGCGCTGGATCGCCGACCATCTGGGCGCGGACGTGCCGCTGCACTTCACGGCGTTCCATCCCGATTACAGGATGACCGACGTGCCGCGCACGCCGAAGGACACGCTGCGCCGGGCGCGCGAGATCGCGCGCGCCCATGGCCTGCGCTACGTGTACACGGGCAACGTGCACGACACCGAAGGCGGCACCACCTTCTGCCCGGGTTGCGCGCAGCCGCTGATCGAGCGCGACTGGCACGAGATCGGACGCTACGAGCTCGGCGCGGACGGGCGCTGCCCGCATTGCGCGACGCCGATCGCCGGCCGCTTCGGTGCCGCGCCGCGGCGGTTCGGGCGCCGCCGCATCCCGGTGCGCGTGGCGATGGCCTGAGCGCGGCCGCGCCGCGATCCGACGCCCCGCCGCCGCACGGTCAGCGCGACAGCGCGGTCAGGGCCAGCGCGATGACCGCGGGCAGCGCCTGCACGAACAGGATCTTGCGGCTGGCGGTCGCTGCGCCGTAGATGCCGGCCACCAGCACGCACAGCAGAAAGAACACGCGGATCGACACGCCGGCGTCGCCGAGGCTCAGGCCCCACAGCAGGCCGGCGGCGAGAAAGCCGTTGTACAGCCCCTGGTTGGCCGCCAGCACCTTGCTCGCCGCCGCGGCTTCGGGCGTGTGGCCGAAGGCCCGCAGCCCGGCGGGCTTGTCCCACAGAAACATCTCGAGCACCAGAAAGTACAGGTGCAGCAGCGCGACGAGGGCGACGACGGCGAGGGCGAGGGTCGACAAGTGGTGGCTCCGGGCGTGCGGCGCGCTCAGCGCTGCGCCGCCGACGCGGCTGCGGCGACGGGCTTGATCTCTTTCTTCAGCGCCATGCACTGCTGGTCGAGGCGCCGCTGCACGTCGCTGGCCGCGGCGGCCTTGGCCAGTGTCTGCTGCGCGCGGCGCCGCTCGGCCTTGTAGGGCGCGCTCTTGCGCGTCGCGTCGAGTTCCTTGCGCAGATCGTCGTCGAGCTTGAGCCGGTACAGGCTGGCGTAGACCTCGTCGCGATGGCCCTTCATCGTCGGGTCGCGCTTCTCGCATTGCGCATAGCCGTTGTCGAACTGCGCCAGCGACTTCGAGCGCGGCGTGGCCGCCTGCGCCAGCGGCATCGCCAGCAGCAGGGTCAACAACACCGGGTTGCGCCAGACGCTCATGCGGTCCTCCTCCAGGCCCCGCGCATTGTGTCGCAGCGGGTGTCGCCGATGTGAACGATGTCGCGTGCCGCGGCGCTCTCAGAAC
>DATIFD010000697.1:0-2201 GCA_035455385.1 Burkholderiaceae bacterium | reverse complement strand
GACCAGGTGCCGGTGATGGTGGCCGGTGGCGTCGAGAGCATCTCGTGCGTGCAGAACGAGGCCAACCGCCACATGCGCGTCGACCCGACGATGAACGAGATCAAACCCGAGATCTACTGGACGATGTTGCAGACCGCCGAGCAGGTGGCCAAGCGCTACGGCATCCCCAAGCTGGCGCAGGACGAGTACGGCGTGCGCAGCCAGCAGCGCGCGGCGGCCGCACAGGCGGCGGGCAGGTTCGCCGACGAGATCGTGCCGATGACCACCGTGATGGGCGTGGTCGACAAGAGCGGCCGCATCACGCGCCAGTCGGTGACGATCGCCGCCGACGAAGGCATCCGGCCCGACACCACGCTCGAAGGGGTGGCCAGGATCCGCTCGGCGCTGCCCGGCGGCGTGATCACCGCCGGCAACGCGAGCCAGTTCTCGGACGGCAGCTCGGCCTGCGTGGTGATGGACGGCAAGCTCGCCGAGAAGCGCGGCTTGAAGCCGCTGGGCATCTTCCGCGGCTTCGCGGTGGCGGGCTGCGAACCCGACGAGATGGGCATCGGCCCGGTGTTCGCGGTGCCGCGCCTGCTGCAGCGCGCCGGCCTGAAGGTGTCCGACATCGGCCTGTGGGAGCTCAACGAAGCGTTTGCCGTGCAGGTGCTGTACTGCCGCGACAAGCTCGGCATTCCCGACGAGCAGCTCAACGTCGACGGCGGCGCCATCGCGGTGGGGCACCCGTACGGCGTCAGCGGTGCGAGGCTGGTCGGCCATGCATTGATCGAGGGCAAGCGCCGCGGCGTCAAGCATGTGGTGGTCACCATGTGCATCGGCGGCGGCCAGGGCGCTGCCGGCCTGTTCGAAGTGGCCTGAAGCCTGCCGCGGCAGCAACAGGGGGATGCACGGCATGGATGCACAAACCATCGACGCGGCGAGCACCGCCGCGCAACGCAACGCACCGGCGCGCGTGCCGCTCGCCGCAGTGGCCGTCGATGGCCTGCGCGACGACGAGCTGCACGCGCTGCGCGAGGGACGCTGGTTCGCCGAGCTGTCCGACGGTCTGCGCCAGGCGATCCTGGCGCGCGCGCGCGTGCAGCGCGTGGTTGCCGGCGCCCGCATCACGCAGCGCGGCGACGCCGGCGGCCAATGGGTGGGCGTTGCGCGTGGCGCGGTGCGGCTCGGCAACGCGCTGCCCGACGGGCGCGTCTTCACGCTCGACTTCATCGCGCCGGGCCAATGGTTCGGCGACATCGCGCTGGTCGATGACCGCCTCGAGGACCTCGACATGGTGGCGCACGTGCCATCGACGCTGCTGATCGTCGCCAAGGCCGACATGCAGGAGTTGATGGCGCTGTCGGTGGAGTTTCGCGACGCGCTGCTGCAGCTCAACTGCCAGCGCCTGCGGCGCATGGTGCGGCGCTGCGAGGAGCGGCACGCGCTCAGCCTGCCGCAACGACTGGCGCGGCAGCTGCTGCGGCTGGCACGCCGCTTCGGCCGCCCGGCCGCCACCGGCGTGCGCATCGACCTCGCGATCTCGCAGGGCGACCTGGCCTCGATGGTCGGCGGCAGCCGTCAGCGCGTGAACCGCGCGTTGCGCCAGATGCAGCGCCTGGGCATCCTGCAGCTCGGACCGCAGCGCCTGCTGGTGCTCGACGTCGGCGGCCTCGACGACGTGGCCAGCGGGCGCACCGTGCTGGCGGGGTCGGCCGTCTCCGACTGAGGGACAACCAGCCGCGCGGCTCAGTCTGCAAGCCGAACCTGCGGCGCCCGGCAGCGAACCAACAGGACCCGACGATGCAAGAAGCGAGCAATCCACGCTGGCGGCAGCGGCCCGCGGGCTCGACCTGGGGCGATTTCGGCCCCGATGACCAGCTCGGCCGCCTGAACCTGCTGACACCCGAGAAGGTGAAGCAAGGCATCGCCGAAGTGCACGACGGCCTGTCGTTCTGCCTGAGCCTGCCGCTGGACTACCCCGGCGAAGCCAAACTCAACCCGCGCCGCAAGCCGCCGCAGCTCAAGCCCACCCACCTGCGCGGCAAGCCGTTCCTGAACTTTCCGCTGCGCGAACTCGACGCGCGCAACACCGACGTGATCTGCGACGACCAGGTGCTGATGTGCCTGCAGTACTCGACGCAGTGGGACAGCTTCGCGCACGTCGGCGCGTGGTTCGACGCCGACGGCGACGGTGAGCCCGAGATGGTCTACTACAACGGCTA
>DATIFD010000696.1:0-2426 GCA_035455385.1 Burkholderiaceae bacterium | reverse complement strand
GGCCTGGTCAAGGTGGCGCAGGCCGTCAACCAGTATGGCAGCCATTTCGACCATCCCGGCTTCAAGCCGATCGGCAACGTGCACTGAATGCCGAAGGAGACGATCATGAAGTTCACGATCCCGCAACCAAGCTGCGCGAAGCCGCCACGCGCGCCGGCCGCAGCGAGATCGTCGCGTTCGCCGAGGCGCTGGTCGAACACGCGCGCACCGAGGAAGAGGTGATGTACCCGGCCGCGGTGCTGGTCGGCCTGTTCGTGCGCCAGCGGCTGGCTGCAGCGACGCCGGCGGCGGCGTGACAACGCCGGCCATGATGATGAACACTCCCGCCTTCTTCGACGCGGTGCCGGCGATCGTCGTCATCGACCCGCTGGCCGAGATGCTCGGTGCGGCCGATGGCGGGGTCATCGAGTATCGCTACGTCGATGCCGTCAAGCTCGCCGGCCACTCGTGTCCCACGGTGGCCGGCGCCTGGCTGACGACGCGTGCGGCGCTGATGCGGCTGTACCCGGGCGAGACACCACGGCGCGGCGAGATCCGCGTGGAGTTGCGCCAGGCCATCGACGAGGGCGTGGCCGGCGTCGTCGCCAGCGTGGCGGGCCTGGTGACCGGCGCGGCCAACGAAGGCGGCTTCAAGGGGCTCGCGGGCCGTTTTGCCCGCCAGGGCCTGCTGCGCTTCGGCGTACCGATGAGCGACGAGGTCCGCTTCACACGGCTGGACAACGGGCGCTCGGTCGATCTGTCGCACCGGCCGCTGCTGGTGCCGCGGCCCGCCGGCCTGAGTGAGTTGCTGCGCAACGCCCTGGCGCCACACGCCCCCGCCGCGGCGCGCCGCGCGTTCGCCGATGCCTGGCAAGGCTGGGTGCAGGCCATGATGACCCGGCACGCCGACGACCCGGCTCGGATCGAGACGGTGGCCTGAGCACCATGGCGCGCCGCGAGATCGCGCCCGAAGTCTTCCTGGCCGGCGTGCCGCTGTTCAAGGCGCTCGACGCTGCGACGCTGGCGCGACTGGCGGCGGCCACGACGCGGCGCGCGCTTGCGCGCGGCGAGATGCTGTTTCGCAAGGGCGATCCGGCCAGCGGCATGTATGTCGTCGTCTACGGCGAGATCAAGCTGATCGCGACCACGCCGGCGCGCGGGCCGCGGCTCGCGGGCATCGTCGGGCCGGGAAAGAGCTTCGGCGAGCCCGTGATGTTCCTCGAACGTCCGGCGCTGGTCGACGCCCAGGCGGCCAGCGATGCGCTGCTGCTGCATCTGCCCAAGGCAGCGGTGTTCGAGGAGATCGAGCGCAACCCGAAGTTCGCGCGCCGCGTGATCGCGGGCCTCGCCCAGCGCGTCGAGCGCCTGGTGCGCGAACTCGAACGGCAATCGGTCGGCAGCGGCGTCGAACGCCTGGCCGCGTACCTGCTGAGCCGTCGGCGCGGAGCGAAGGATCCGATCGAACTGACGCTCCCTGCGCCCAAGGCCGATATCGCGTCTTTGCTGAACATGACGCCGGAACACTTCTCGCGCGTGTTGCACGAACTGGCCGCCGCCGGCGTGCTCGGCGTGAAGGGCCGTCGCATCACGGTGCCGAACCCGATGCGGCTCGAAGCGGCATCGCGCAGGCGTTGACGTCGCGAGGTCGCCGTCATGCCGCTCGGCGGCGTCGTGTCGCGAGTGACTGCGCGGTCGGTGAACTGAGCACTCCGCTCGCGCAGCCAGGCTTCGAACGCAAGATGCGCCTGGCGGGCAAGGCCCGGCCCGTACGACTTGGTCTGCGCCCGCAGCGTCGCAAGGGCGACGCCGGCGTGAGCGAACCGTCCCGCGCGGCGACGTCGCCGCTCAGACGCGCGGTGTAGGGTTCACCGCTGCGGACGACTCCTGCAGCACGATCTGCACGTCGCCGAGCGCGCGCTCGGCGAAGCCGCCTTCGCAGTAACTCAGGTAGAAATGCCACATGCGCAGCAGCGCCTCCGGGTAGCCGCGCTCGCGCACCCGGTCGGCGTTGGCGAACAGGTTGCGCCGCCACGCCGCCAGCGTGGTGGCGTAATGCGGGCCGATGTCCTCCAGGTCGACGATGCGCAGGCTGGATGCGCGCGCTGCCGACTGCGCCAGCGCGGTCACCGACGGGATGCAGCAGCCCGGGAAGATGTGGCGCTTGATGAAGTCCACCGAGTCGCGCGCCGATTCGTACTGCCGGTCGTCGATCGTGATGGCCTGCAGCACCATCGTGCCACCGGGCACCAGCAGCTCGCCGCAGCGGCGGAAGAAGGTGTCGAAGTAGTGGTGGCCCACCGCCTCGATCATCTCCACCGACACCAGCTTGTCGTAGCGCCCGTCGAGGTCGCGGTAGTCGTCCAGCCGCAGCGTGATGCGCTCGCCCAGGCCGGCGGCATCGATGCGCTCGCGCGCCAGCGCATGCTGCTCGCGCGAGATCGTCGTCG
>DATIFD010000695.1:0-3713 GCA_035455385.1 Burkholderiaceae bacterium | reverse complement strand
GCCGCCCCGGCGCGCGGCCCACAGCAGCAAAGCGGCTACGGTTGCGATGCGGATCGCCTGCAGCAGCCCCAGCCAGCCCCACGCTCGGCCCCCCGGGCGTACCAGGCGCCAGGTCATCCACCGCAGCGCGCCGAAATACAGCATGCCGGCGACGAAGCCCGCCAGCGCGTACGGCGCGAGGTGCGTGGCCACGCTGCTCATCGACCGTGCATCCAACGCCAGGCGGACCAGCACCCGATCGACAGGCCCACCAGCAGCAGCGCCGCGGTGAACACGATGCCGGTGTGCCACGTGCGGTCGATCCAGTGTCCGACCGCGATGCCGGCCAGCAGCGGCAAGACGACGACCCATCCCAGCACCCCTACTGCGGCCAGCTGCCGCAGCAGCGTGGGATCGCCCTCGCGCAGCCAGCGCTCGGCGCGCCCGGCACGCCGGCGCACCTGCGCAGCGAGGTCGCCGGCGTCTTCCGTCTCGCTCACGGCAACCTCCGCAGATCGACGACCCCGCCGCCGACGGCCTCGCGCAACGGACGCATCAGCTCGCGCAGCGCGCGCAGCTGCAGCTGGCGTGCTTCGCGGCGCGCCTGGTCCTCGGCGCGCTGACGGATGGCCATCTGCGACAGCACGTCGTCTTCGAGGCGGTGCAGGTCATCGCCGACCACCGCCTCGCGCGTCGCGACCTGCAGCTCGCAGCCCCGGCGCATCGTCAGCACGCCACCGCGCAGCGCGCAATGGCGCCAACGCTCGCCGGCGCCGCGCCAGCTCAGGACCCCGAGCCGCAGCACTGTCAGCAGGTCGGTGTGTCCAGGCAGCAGACCGAAGGCGCCGCTGGCGTCCTCGGCGCGTACCGAGCGCACATCGGACGTGTCGACCACCACTGACGCGAGGTCGCTCACCGTCAGGTGGATGTCGCGCACGTGCGGCCAGCGCCGGTCGTCGCTCATCGCGCGGCTCCTTGCGCCCGCTGACGGGCTTCGTCGATCGTGCCGACCATGAAAAGCGCGCCCTCGGGCCAGTCGTCGCACGCGCCGTCGAGGATCGTGCGACAGCCTGCCAGCGTGTCTGCGCGCCTGACCTGGCGTCCGGCCTTGCCGGTGAATGCCTGCGTCACCGTGAACGGCTGCGTCAGGAAGCGCTGCAGCCGTCGTGCGCGGCCGACCAGCTGCCGATCCTCGATGCTCAACTCTTCGACCCCGAGCAGTGCGATCACATCCTGCAGCTCGCGGTAGCGCGCGATCGTCTCGCGCACCGCGCGCGCCAGCGCGACGTGGTCGGCCCCGACCACATGCGGGTCGAGCAGCATCGACTGCGACGCCAGCGGGTCGACCGCCGGGTACATGCCCTGCGCCGCGAGTGCGCGCGACAGCACGACGCGGCTGTCCAGGTGGGTGGCGAGCGCGGTCACCGCAGGGTCGGTGAAGTCGTCGGCTGGAACGTACACCGCCTCGATCGCGGTGACCGAGGCGTCCTCGGCGCAGGCGATGCGCTCCTGCACCGCGGCCACCTCGCTGGCCAGCGTGGGCTGATATCCGACCCGCGACGGCAGGCGGCCGAGCAGGCCGGAGACCTCGGCTCCGGCTTGCACGAAGCGGAACACGTTGTCCATCAGCAGCAGCACGTTGCGGTGGTGCTCGTCGCGAAAGCACTCGGCAATGGTCAGCGCGGTCAGCGGCGTGCGCCAGCGCGCGCCGGAGGGCTCGTTCATCTGTCCGAACACCAGCACGCTGCTGGCGAGCATGCCCGACTCGCGCATGTCCTGCAGCAGCTCCTGACCCTCCCGGCTGCGCTCGCCAACGCCCGCGAAGACCGAGATGCCCTTGTAGGTCTCGGCCATCACGTGGATCAGTTCCATCACCAGCACGGTCTTGCCAACCCCGGCACCACCGAACATCGCGGCCTTGCTGCCCAGAGCGAGCGGCGCCAGCAGGTCGATGACCTTGATGCCCGTCTCGAACACCTCGACCGCGGCGCGCCGTTGCTGCAGCGGCAGCGGCGGCCGATGGATCGCACGGCGCGGCACGTCGGCGTCGAACCGCGGCCCGCCGTCGCCCGGCCGGCCGACGACGTCGATCAGTCGACCCAGCAGGCTGTCGCCGACGGGCACCGTGATTGCGTCGCCCCGGTCGCGCACCGGCACGTCGCGCGCAAGCCCCTGCGTCTCCTGCAGCGCCACGGTGCGCACGATGGACTCGTCGAGCTGCGCCTGCACCTCGAGCAGCAGCGGCTCGTCGCGGTCCCACAGCGCCTCGAGTGCGCCTTGGGCGGGCGGCAGCGGCGGGCGGGTGAAGCGCACGTCGACCACGCCGCCGCGCACCGCGACGACGCGCCCGGTGGCGTCCGGCACCGACGCCTCCCGGCCTGCACGACGACTGTCCGACGACGGCATCGCCCTATCGCTGCGCCGCGATCCAGCGGGCGATGGTCGGCCAGTGTCGCTGCAGCGTGCCGGCGCCCATGAACAGCCCAATGTGCCCGCCGGGCACGGTCTCCTGCACGATGCGGCGCCTGTCGGTGCCCAACAGCGTCGCCGCGCCGAGCACCTGCTCGTGCGTCGTGATGTCGTCGTCGGCGCCGGCCAGCAGGTAGGTCGGACAGACGATGTCACGCAGCTGAATCGTCCGCCCCAGCGCCTTGAAGGTGCCGCGCGCGAGCTTGTTGTGCATGAACAGTTCGCCGATCACCTGCAGGTACCAGCGCCCCGGCAGGTCGATCGGGTTCTCGTACCAGCGCTCAAAAGTCTCGCGCTTGTGCACGTAGACGGGGTCGTCGATGTGCTCGTAGAGATCGACGTGTTCGCCCAGATAGTGCTCGCCCGGGCGCATGTTCTTCCAGCCCTGCAGCATCAACTTGCCCTGCATCAGACCACCGCCGAGGGCGACGAGTTCCTCGTAGAACGACAGCGGCGAGGCGTGCACCATGCGCTTGATCGGTCCATCGCCGGCATCGGTGTCGATCGGCGCGCCGGCCAGCACCAGCGCGTTGACCTTGCCGGGGAAGCGTGCCGCCAGCATGGCCGATGTCCACCCTCCCTGGCACAACCCCACCAGATTCACGCGCCCGCCCAGCTCGTCGATGGTCACCACGAGGTCGGCCAGGTAGTTGTCGATCTCCAGATCCTTCATATCGGACTTGGCCGATTTCCAGTCCGTCAGCGCGACGCGCGCGCAGCCGTTGGCCAGCAGCGTCTCGATCAGGCTCTGGCCCTTGTGATAGTCGGCGATGACGGCCGTGTGGCCGGCATACGGTGCGTCGACGAGGGTCGCAATCCCCTGCGACGCGCCGTACTCGCGCAGCGCCATCGTGCGAAGGTCGATGCGCACATGGTTCAGCGTGGCCGGCAACGGGCGCCGCTGCTCGTGGATGCGGATCTCCTCCTCGACGAAGCGAAGATTGCGTGCGACCAGCTTGGTGCCTTCGGCCAGCAGCGCGCCGGCCATCGTGACGGGCCAGAAGGCCGGCACGCCGATCGCGGGCGCGCGCGATGCAGGCACCGTCGTGTCACGCGCCATGATTGCGCAGGCGTCTGGCCGCGGCTCGCAGACCAGGCCGGCCCAGGGCCGGGCCGTCACGCGCTGTGCCCCGCTGGCGGTGCGGTCTGCGGGCGCCACGGAAGTGTCTGGCCGCCGACATGGCTGCAGCCTACGACAGACCAACCGCTGCGGGTCGCCAATGGCGTGCGCGGCGTCGACGTCGCTTGCGCCAACGCAAGCATTC
>DATIFD010000694.1:0-4450 GCA_035455385.1 Burkholderiaceae bacterium | reverse complement strand
AGGCCGGTGATGTCGCGGCCGTGTAGCAGGATCCGCCCCTTCTGCGGCGGGAAGAAGCCGGTGATGGCGTTGGTGATGGTGGTCTTGCCGCTGCCGTTCGGACCTACCAGGCCGAAGATCTCGCCGCGCTCGATGCGCAGGCTCACGCCGGTGACGGCCACCAGGCCGCCGAAACGGCGCTCGACGTCGCGGCACTCGAGCACCGCCGGCGCGGCCACGGGCTCTTTGGTCGATACGGCGTTGGCGGTGGCGTCCACGGTGTCGCGCGATGCGGGCGGATGCGGGCGCCCGATATGACAATATGCGGCCAAATCCTAGGGCCCGGCGCAGCGAACTTCGCTCGGGAATAACGCTAGGTCCGCCGCGGCCAGATAGGCAACACCCTGCCTAAATCGGCGAGTCGGCCGTCGGCGGCGAATGCCGCAGCATCGCACAACGGCGGTGCCCGGCTGGTGTCGCTTGCGCCGTTCGTGCGCGGCGCACTGCATCGGCACCCGGGCGTGGCCACCGGCTTCGAGCGCGACGGCGGCCTCACCGACCGCCTCGATCGGCGGGGGGCTCATAATCGTTTCACCGCAGTGCGTTGGCCAGCCGGACGCCATGACCGAGCCCATCATCGACGACACGCACGATCCCGCGCTCACGAGCTGGGTCGAGTCGGCCAACGATGCGGCGGGCGACTTCCCGATTCAGAACCTGCCGTTCGGCCGCTTTCGCGAAGCCGGCGACGCGCAGTGGCGCATCGGCGTCGCGATCGGCGATCAGGTGCTCGATCTGCAGCGCGCGGGCCTGGTGCCGGAGCGCGACATGAGCCGCCTGATGCGGATGGCACCGCATGCGCGGCGCGACCTGCGGCGCGCGCTATCGAAGGGCCTGGCCAAGGGCAGCGCACAGCAGTCGCGCTGGCGCGAGGCCTTGGTGCCGATGTCGCGCGCGCGGCTCGGGCTGCCGTGCCGCATCGGCGACTACACCGACTTCTACGTCGGCATCCACCACGCCAGCGCGGTCGGCCGCCAGTTCAGGCCCGAGAACCCGCTGCTGCCCAACTACAAGTGGGTGCCCATCGGCTATCACGGCCGCGCCTCGACGGTCAACGTCAGTGGCCATTCGTTCGTCCGCCCGAGCGGGCAGATCAAGGGGCCGCAGGACGAGCGGCCGCGCGTTGGCCCCACGCAGCGCCTCGACATCGAACTCGAGGTCGGCATCTTCATCGGCCCCCCCAATGCGCAGGGGCAGCCGATCGCGATCGCGCGGGCCGAGGACCACGTGTTCGGCCTCGCGCTGTTCAACGACTGGAGCGCGCGCGACATCCAGGCCTGGGAGTACCAGCCGCTGGGGCCTTTTCTGTCGAAGAGCTTCGCCAGCACCGTGTCGCCGTGGATCGTCACGCTCGATGCGCTGGCGCCGTTCCGCAAGCCGTTCGTGCGCCCGGCGGGTGACCCCGATCCGCTGCCGTATCTCGATTCGCCCCAGGTGCGCGCCCGCGGCGCGTTCGACGTCGGGCTGCAGGTGTGGCTGCAGACCGCGTCGATGCGCGAGGCGGGGTTCGCTGGCGACTGCATCAGCCGCTCGAACTTCGCCGAGGCGGCCTACTGGACCGTGGCCCAGCTCGTCACGCACCACACCGTCAACGGCTGCGCGTTGCACAGTGGCGACCTGTTCGGCTCGGGCACGCTGTCGGGCCCACGCCCCGAGCAGGCGGGCTCGCTGCTCGAGCTGACCGAAGGCGGCAAGCGCCCGCTCACGCTGTCCAACGGCGAGCAGCGCACCTTCGTGCAAGACGGCGATGCGGCGCGCCTCACCGGCCGCTGCGAAAGGGCGGGCTACCGCAGCATCGGATTCGGCGCCTGCGAGGCCACCGTGCTTCCGGCGGGATCGCCGGCGCCGGGGTTGTCCGGCGACGACGATCGCGATTGACGTCGCTCGAGTCGACCGCCCTGCGTTGACGGAGATCAATCAGCCGCGCGCGCCAGGGCCCAAGATCGCCGCCATCGATGGCGCCCGTGGATCGGGCACCCGAGTCTTTGGAGTCGTACGATGAATCCACGCTTCGCATCGGGCCTGGGCTTCGCAGCCGCCGTGTTGACGGCGCAAGCCGTGGCCCAGCAGATGGTCTACCCGGCCAAGGGGCAAACACCCGAGCAGCAGAAGAGCGATGAGGCCACCTGCTACTCCTGGGCCGTGCAGCAGACCGGTTTCGATCCGGCCAAGCCGCCGCCCACCGCGGCGGCGCCGGCACAGCCGACAACCGCCACCGGCACCACGCCTGGTGCGGGCGCGCGCGGCGCTGCGCGCGGTGCCGTGGTCGGCGAGATCGTCGCCGACGACGCCAAGAGCGGCGCGGCGGTCGGCGCCGTCGCGGCCCGTGGGCAGAGCCGCAGGCAAAATGCGCAGCAGGCGCAGGCGACACAACAGCAGCAGGCGGCGGCCACGCAGCAGCAACAGGCCACTTTTGCCAAAGCCCGCGCCGCATGCCTCGAAGGACGCGGCTACACGGTCAAGTGAATCCGCGACCGCCGTCGTTCGAGGTCGTCATCCAACCCACTTCGGAATCCTGATGAATAAGTACAAGTCTCTTGCCTTCGTCGTCTTGGCGCTGTCGGGCGCCGTGGCCTTGCCCGCTGGGGCGCAGCAGCAGCCCGGTGCAGGCGCCGCGGTGGTGGCGGCGTCGGCGCCCGGCAAGGCCACCGTGGCCCGCACGGTGAGGCTGGTGGCGACCGTCGAATCGATCGACGTGGCCAAGCGCGAGATCTCGCTGAAAGGCCCGCGCGGCAACGTGGTGGCCTTCGAGGTCGACCCTGCGGTGCGCAACCTCGAGCAGGTGAAGGTCGGCGATCATGTCGCGGTGCGCTACCTCGAGGCCCTGTCGCTGACGCTGAAGAAGGACGGCAAGGAGTTGCGCGGCAGCGCCGAGTCGGGCGATGCGGCCCGCGCGCCCGCCGGCGAGCGGCCCGGTGCCGTGGCGGCGCGGCAGGTCGAAGTCACGGCCGACGTGATCGCGGTCAACGCGAAGACGCAGACCCTGACGCTGAAGGGTCCGAAGCAGACGGTGAACCTCCACGTGCCCGACCCCAAGCAGTTCAAGCTGGTGAAGGTGGGCGACCAGATCCAGGCCGTCTACACCGAGGCGCTGGCGGTGAGCGTGGAGCCGGTGGCCAAGAAGAAGTAAGTGCATCGGGCCGACGCGACCAGGGGCGTCGACGCCCTTGGTCAGCTCGCCGCAGGGTCGCGCACGTAGACGAATCCCAGCGCGCCGATCGACACCGTGCGGCCGTTGACGGTGGTGTACGACGCGACGCCGAGCGACCGGTAGTCCGACACCAGCGCGGTCAGCGCGCCGACGCCGAGGGCCTTGGCGACGACGCTGCGCTCGGAGATCACCGCCCTGATCCGGGCGCGGTGCTGCTCGGGCGACGGGTTCAGTGCGAACGCCAGCATCACGGCCGCGACGGCGGCGATCGCCGCGCTCAGCAGCCGGCTCATCGCGCCGCCGCCTCGGCGCGCAGGCGCCGCGCGCTGCGGCGCGCGAAATAGAACCACTCGTTGCCCGGCAGCGCACCCGGATTCGGGAACACGATGAAGCCGTCGTCCGGCGAGCGCAGCTCGGTGCCGTCGGCGCGCCGGCCGATCAGCTCGCCCGCGCGCAGCGGCTGGTAGCTCGACCATTCGCGCGCGAAGCGGTCGTCCGCGTGCAGGCGGTCGATCACCTCGACCAGGCACAGCAGCTCGACATCGTCGCGCGCGGGCGGCATCGCTTCGTCCACCAGCGCGAGGAACGCGAGCGTGTTGCGGATCGCCCGGTACGCGACCTCCGGCGCCTGCGGGTCGGCGTGCTGGCCGCACTCGAGCGTGATCGCATAGCCGCCGCGCGAGCGCATGTACTCGGTGGTGCCCACGCCGTAGCTCGGGTCGGTGTTGAGCAGGTGTGCCCGCTCGTCCGGGTTGGCGCTGGTGCGCTGCAGGCGGTTCTTCACGCCGCCGGCGTAGGTTTCGAGCCAGCCCTCGACGATGCGCCGGGGTCCGAGCCGCAGCGCGAGAGCTTCCTCGTCGCGCGCGTGGGCGAACGGTTCGAGCGTGCCGCTGTTGTCCGGCGGGCCGATCATCGCGAACGGCTCGCCCGGCGAGTGGAACGAGTGCAGGTCGAGCAGCACGTCGTGCTCGGCCAGCAGAGGGCACAGCACGTTGGCGATGCGGTCCTCGTGGTCCACCGGGTCCCGGGTCGGGTGCAGGTTTCGGTTCAGGTTGCGATCGCCCATGCGCTGGCCGCGCCGGTAGGCCAGCGGATTGGTCACCGGCACGAAGGTGACGCTGCCGCGCGCCAGTGTCCACGCCCCGGCGTCGAACTCGCGCAAGACGCGTTCGATCGCCCGAGTGCCGCAGGTCTCGTTGCCATGCACGGCACCGAGCACGAGCAGGCGCGGCCCGGACGTCAGGGCGCGCAACGAGTGGG
>DATIFD010000693.1:0-3038 GCA_035455385.1 Burkholderiaceae bacterium | reverse complement strand
AAGCTCTACTACCTGCGCGAGCGTTCGGGCAAGTCTGCGCGCATCAAAGAGAAGCTCGCTTGAGCGAGCCCTTGCGCGACGCGCAAAGACTGGCCTGACGCCGGTCGCCGCAGGCCCGGCAGGCCACGCGCCATGGGCGTTCGTCCGCCTCGCATCCGCGACCCCAGGGTCTATCCGGTGGTCGGCATCGACGACCACCTGCCGGCGCTGCCCGCAGAGGCGCTGACGCCGCGTGCGTTGCGCGAGCGCTTCGCCGACGCGTCGCGCCCGTGGACGCCCGAATTTCACGGCGATGCGCGGCTGTTCGAGCTCGAGCGCAAACCGGTGGCAGCGTCGGTGCTGGTGCCGCTGGTCGAGCGCGACGAGGGCCTGAACGTGCTGCTGACGCGGCGCGCAGACCATCTGCACGACCACGCGGGGCAGGTCAGCTTTCCGGGCGGTCGCGTCGACCCTGGTGACATCGATCTGGTGGACACCGCGCTGCGCGAGACCGAAGAGGAGGTCGGGCTGGCGCGCGACCGCGTGCAGGTGCTGGGCCCGCTGAACTCCTACTCGACGGTCAGCAGCTACGTCGTCACGCCGTTCGTCGCGCTGATCGAGCCGCCGTTCCAGCTGGCGCTCGACGCGTTCGAGGTGGCCGAGGCGTTCGAGGTGCCGCTGCAGTTTCTGATGACGCCCGCGCATCACCATCGGCACGCGGCCGAGTTCGAAGGCGTCAGGCGCCAGTTCCTGTCGATGCCGTGGCAGGGCGTCGATGCGCAGGGCCAGCCGCGCGAGTACTTCATCTGGGGCGCCACTGCGGCGATGCTGCGCAACCTGTACCACTTTCTGCGCTGACGGCCGTCGTAGGGCGCTCGCTATCATCGGCGGGCGATGAGCGCTGCGCCGGGCCCGAAGCCAGCACGCGTCCCCGCCGGGGGCCGATGGACGCACTCGACCGTCGGAGAGCTTCGTTGAGTTTCTTCGCCGTCCTGTTCGCGCTGATGATCGAGCAGCTGCGCCCGCTGCCGCGCGACAACTGGGTGCACGACGGCCTCATCAGCTGGGTCGGCTGGTCCGGTCGCCATTTCGATGCCGGGCGCGAACGGCACGCCTGGGTGGTGTGGTTCGTTTCGGTGGTCGTGCCGGCGCTGGCTGCGGCCGTGCTGCACGTCTGGCTCGCGTGGGTCCAGGTGCTGGCGGCACTGGCGTTCGACGTCGCGGTGCTGTACCTGACGCTCGGCTTTCGCCAGTTCAGCCACTACTTCACCGACATCCGCAAGGCGCTCGACCAGGGCGACGAAGAGACCGCCCGCCGTCAGCTCGCGCAGTGGTGCCACCTCGACGCCAGCGAGCTGCCACGCACCGAGCTGCTGCGCCACGTGATCGAGCATTCGCTGCTGGCCGCGCACCGGCACGTGTTCGGCGTGTTCTTCTGGTTCGTCGTGCTGGCGGCGATCGGGCTCGGCCCGGCGGGCGCGGTGCTGTACCGGATGGCCGAGTTCGCCAGCCGCTACTGGACCTTCAAGAGCAAGGCGCTCGGTGCGCCGGCCAACGACAAGCTGATGAACCTGTCGCAGCGCTTGTTCGCGATGATCGACCATCTTCCCGCGCGCCTGACGGCGTTCGGCTTCGCGGTGGTGGGCAACTTCGAAGAGGCCGTCAACGGCTGGCGCCGCGACGCCGGGCTCTGGCGCCACGCCAACGAGGGCGTCATCCTGTCGGCCGCCGCCGGCGCCGTGGGCGTGAGCCTGGGCGGCGCGGCAGCGCCCGGTGTCACCCCCGATCGATCGAAGACGTTCGAGAGTGGCGCGGCGCCGGGCGCGGCCAGCGCCGCCGGTTCGACGCCGGGCGCCGATCCGCAGCTCGGTCACCTCGACAGCGTGGTGGGCCTGGTGTGGCGATCGGTCGTGTTGTGGATGCTGCTGCTGGCGTTGTTGACGCTGGCCAACCTCATCGGCTGAGCCCGGATCAGAGGTCCGCGCCGAACGGCCTCAATAGCGCGGCTGCGACAGCTCTTCGTACAGCTGCTCGTACAGGCGCAGCCGGCCGGCCGCGATCTCACCGCGCTCGGCGGCGGCGCGCACCGCGCAGCCCGGCTCGCTACGGTGCGTGCAATCGACAAACCGGCACTGCGCGGCATGCTCCGCAATGTCGGGCAGCCAGCGCGCGAGGTCGGCCGCCTCGATCTGCTGCAGGCCGAACTCCCGGAAGCCAGGGGAATCGATCACCGCGCTGCGGCGCGCACCGTCGAGCCAGTACCACGACGTGGTGGTCGTGGTGTGCCGCCCGGCGTTGAGCGCTTGGGAGATCTCACCCACCTGGGCCGCGGCGTCGGGCACCAGCGTGTTGATCAGCGTGCTCTTGCCGACACCGCTGGCGCCGAGCAGCAACGTCACCCGGCCGTCCAGCTGCGGCGCCAACAACGCACGCGTGCCTTCGGCGTCGAGCTTGACCGAGGCTTCCAGCACCATCACCCCCATGCGGCGGTACGGCGCGAGACGCTCGCGCGCCGACGCCGCCTCGGGCAGGTCGGCCTTGTTGAGCAGCACCTGCGCCGCGATGCCGGCGTGGGCGGCTGCGATGAGCGTCCGCGCCAGCAGCGCCTCGGCCATCGGTGGTGCCGCGGCGACCATCACGAGCAGCGCGTCGATGTTGGCGGCAAATGACTTGCTGTGCCAGCGATCCTGTCGCCACAGCAGGCTGCGCCGCGGCAGCACCGCCTCGATCACGCCGCCATCGCCGGCCACGAGCCAGTGGACGCGGTCGCCGACGACGCAGTCGAGCTTCTTGCCGCGCCGATGGCACAGCACGCGCCGGCCGTCATCGGCTTCGACGATGAAGTGCCGGCCGTGGGCACCCACCACGACGCCGGCGGTCAGCT
This sequence comes from Burkholderiaceae bacterium, assembly GCA_035455385.1. GTDB lineage: Bacteria > Pseudomonadota > Gammaproteobacteria > Burkholderiales > Burkholderiaceae_C > JAEUPI01. The sequence continues at coordinate 175 of DATIFD010000693.1, read as the reverse complement.
CCACCCGCGATCAGCCCGCATCGAGCGGCAGCGCATCGATCTTGGCCGCACAGATGAAGTCGTTGCGCGTGATGCCTGCGGCCGAGTGGGTGCTGAAGCGCACGGTGCAGCGACCGTACTCGAGCACCATCTGCGGATGGTGGTCTTCGGCGTCGGCGATCGCCGCCACCTGGTT
>DATIFD010000692.1:0-23460 GCA_035455385.1 Burkholderiaceae bacterium | reverse complement strand
CGCCCGAGCGCGACACATGGTGCAGCACCCCGGCACGCGGCCGGTCATGGTATTTCCAATTGCCGTAATTCTTGGCCAGGATCGGGTGCATATACAGCTTGCCGTCCGGCACCCCGGTTTCCTTGGGCTTGCGCATCTGCTTTTGTGGTTCAGCCATTGTCTGTCTCCAGGAATTCGATGAGGGCTGGCTCAGGCCGCTGCCTTCTTGGCCTTGATCTTGGCCACTTCCTCGTCCCAGCCGTCGGTGCGGACGTAGGGATTGGAGCGCGGCGCGCCGACCATGTTGGGATCCACGTCGAGGCCGATGCCCTCGAGGAAGTTGACCAGGCCGATGCGCTCGATCATCTCGCCGGTGCGCTCGTGCTCGAGCGCGTTCTCGGCGAAGAAATCGATCACCTTCTGGCCCAGCTCGACCAGCGCGTCGTAGTCCTCGTCGGTCTTCAGCGGCAGGAACGGAACCACCACCGTGCCCATCAGGTCGCCGATCTTCAGCGTGCGCTTGCCGCCGATCAGGATGGTGGCGCCGGTGTCGGTGCCGTGCGCCAGCGCGCCGGTCATCACGTTGATGCAGTGCATGCAGCGCACGCAGTTGCTGTTGTCGATCTCCAGCGCATGGGTGTCGTTGATCTTGACGCTGGAGATCGTGTCACCCTGGGCGACGTCCTTGATCTCCTTGAGCATGATGGTCTTGGTCGGGCAACGCGAGATCACGTCGTTGACCAGCTCGTTCGTGCCGTGCTTGGCGAACCACTTGCGCGCCAGCGCCTCGTCGGTGCGCATGTTGTCGCGCCAGGTGCCGATCACGGCCATGTCGGCGCGCTGGATCGAGTTCATGCAGTCGTTCGGGCAACCGGAGAACTTGAACTTGAACTTGTAGGGCAGCGCCGGACGGTGGATGTCGTCGACGAAGGTGTTGATCACCTGCCGGTGCGCGCGCGACTCGTCGTAGCAGCTCTGCTCGCAGCGCGCGGCGCCGACGCAGCTCATCGAGGTGCGCACCGCGGGGCCGGCGCCACCGAGGTCAAACCCCAGCTCGTTGAGGGCGTCGAAGGCGTCCTGCACCTTGTTGGACTTGGCGCCCTGGAACATGATGTCGCCGCTCTGGCCGTGGAAGGCGATCAGCCCCGAGCCGTGCTGCTCCCAGATGTCGCACATCTTGCGCAGCACCTTGGTGTCGTAGTGCATGCCCGCCGGCGGCTGCACGCGCAGCGTGTGGAACTCGGCGGCATCCGGGAACAGCGGCTTGTCATTCTCGTCCTTGAGCTCGGTGAAGCGCGGGATCACGCCGCCGCCGTAGCCGAACACGCCGACCGTGCCGCCCTTCCAGTAGCCTTTGCGCGTCTTGTACGACGTCTCCAGCTGCCCCATCAGGTCGACCATGTAGTCCTTGTCGTTGGCCAGACGCTTCAGGCCGGTGACAAAGCTGGGCCAGGGGCCGCTCTCGAGTTGATCGAGCATCGGCGTGGCGTGCGGTTTCTTTGCCATCTGGGTGTCTCCTGTGGGGGTTGCCGCGGGCCGCGCGCGGTGGGCAGCACGATAAATCGCCTGCTCTTGCGTGCCATTACCCGGATGGGCTATGCGGGGCTCACCCGTACCGGGTATGGACGCTATGAAGGGGCGCGCGCTCAATGCCGCATCCGGAGCACCCGCATGACGCGCCTGACCCCGATCGCCAGCCTGCGCGCGCCTTTGGGCGGCCAGCACATCGAATTGCAGCAGGTCGATCACGCGGCCGGCGGCATGAGCCTGCTGCGCACGCGCATCCGCGAGGGCAGCCGCTTCACGGTGTTCGACGTCGACCCGACGACCGCCCGTGAGTGGGGTCGTGCGCTGTTGCGCTGGGCCGACTCGCAGCCCGCGGGGTGACGCGATGGGCGTTGCGGTGCCGCGGGCTGCGGTGGTCGACCTGGTGTTCTCGCTGGCGGGCGAGTCGCTGCCGCGCGACCATGCCCAGCCGCTGGCAGACGCGTTGTTGCGCCGCCTGCCGTGGCTCGCAGACACGCCCGATGCCGGCGTGCACCGCATCAACGTGGTGGCCGGCGGCGGCGAGCAGGCGCTGCTGTCGCATCGTGCGCGCCTGGCGATCCGCGTCGGGCGCGAGCGGGTGCCGGAGGTCGCCGCGCTGGCCGGCAGCGTGCTCGACGTCGGCGGGTGCGCGGTGCGACTGGGCGAGGCAGTGCAGCGCGAGCTGCTGGCGCACGGCACGCTGTACGCGCAGGTGGTGACCAACGCCAGTGCCGACGAACTGCAGTTCATCGAGAGCGTCGAGCGCGAGCTGGATGCCCTGGGCGTGCGCGGCCGCGCCATCTGCGGCCGGCGCCGCGTGCTGCGCGACGAGACCGGCGCCGAGCGCGTCGGCTACAGCCTGCTGGTCGATCGGCTGAGCGCCGACGACTCGCTGCGCGTGCAGCAGCACGGCCTCGGCACGCACCGCCACCTCGGCTGCGGCGTGTTCGTGCCGCACCGCTCGGCCGCCGCCGTGGCGGCCTGAGGCGCCCGGTGCTTTGCCAGGAGGTCATTGCATGCCATACACGGTGAACGGCCAGGAGCTGGAGACCGACGATCAGGGCTACCTGCTGGAGGCCAGCTACGACGACGAGGTCGCCCGCACGATCGCGGCGGCCGAAGGCATCACGCTCGGCGACGCCCACTGGACGGTCATCGGCTACCTGCGCGACGAGTACCGCGAGCACGGCCAGACGCCGAACTTCCGCACCATGCTCAAGGGGCTGGCCGAGGTGATGCCCGGCTGCGACAGCAAGACGCTGTACGACCTGTTCCCGGCGGGGCCGGCCAAGCAGGGCGCCAAGGTCGCGGGCCTGCCACAACCCTACGGCAAGGGAGGGTATTGAACCCATGCCGCCGGGCCTACGCGTCAAGAGCCACTGGTTTCGCGGCGGGACCTCCAAGAGCGCCGAGCAGCAGGCCGGCGCGATGGCCTTCATCGTCTGGCGGACGGCGCAGCACGTGCTCAAACGCATGCGCGCCGCGGGCTTCGACATCGACCCCGGCGAGCCCTTTTTCGGCTTCATGCGCGAGGTGATGGTGTTCCTGATCGCGGTGGTCGACCGCAATGCCCATGCGCGTCTGGAGCCCGGCGCACGCGAGGCCTTCACGCGCGAGCTGGTGCTGCGCTGCGCCGCCACGTTCGACGACAACGCCGCCGACCTGCTGCCGCCGCGGCGCGACGGCCTCACGCACGGCGACGCGTTCATCGACTTGTACAACGAGCTGAGCGGCCACTACGCCGAATTCGGCGCGGCGCGAGGAGCCGACGCGGCAGCCCCGGGGTTTGCACCGGATTTCGACTTCGTGCGCTATCTCGGCAGCCGCCTGACCGCGACGATGCCGCCGAAGGATTCGCGCTGGGTGCTCGATCAGGTGATGGACGTCGAGGCCCCCGAGGCAGTGGGAATCGTGCGCTCGGCCTTCGACGACCTGCTGTCGCCGCGGCCGCGTGCCGCGCGGCGCACGACGATGAGCGGAGATTGAGCGCGTGATCCACAGCACTGTCGAATCCGTCGCCACGCCGTCACGGGCGGATCCCTTCGACCTGGCCGATGGTGCCGCCTACGCGGCCTGGCGCGCGCGCAAGCTCGCGCAGCACGCGCGACGCGCGTCGGAGCTGGTGGTCGACGTCGACGACCCCGGCGCGCTGACCGAAGCCGAGCGCCAGGCGCTGCTCGAGCGCTGTGCACGCTGGAACATGGCCGTCTACCGCGCCCGGCGCGTGCGCGACGACAAGGCGGTGATGCAGGCGCTGGCGCGCCAGATCGGGCTGCGGCAGCTCGATGGCAACTGGCTGGCCGACGAAGACGGCGTGTCGAGCATCACCGTCAACGACGGCGCGGGTGACGTGCGCGGCGCATACATCCCCTACACCGACCGGCCGCTGCAGTGGCACACCGACGGCTATTACCATCCAGCCGGCCGGCGCATCCGCGCGATGGTGCTGCATTGCGTGCGCCCCGCCGCCGACGGCGGCGTCAACACGCTGCTCGACCACGAGCTCGCCTACATCGCGCTGCGCGACGCGTCGCCGCGCTGGCTGCGCTCGCTGATGGCGCCCGACGCGATGACCATCCCCGCGCGCACCGACGAACACGGCGTCGCCCGGCCGGCGATCGCCGGCCCGGTGTTCTCGGTGGATGCCGACGGCGCGCTGCACATGCGCTACACCGCGCGCAAGCGCAGCATCCAGTGGAAGGCCGACATCGCCACGCAGAAGGCGGCGGCCTTCCTGGAGCGCCTGCTGAGCGAGGACAACCCGTACGTGCTGCGGTTGCGGCTCGACGCGGGCATGGGCCTGGTGACCAACAACGTGCTGCACGAGCGCAGCGGCTTTCGCGACGATCCGCTGCGGCCGCGGCTGCTGTTTCGTGCGCGCTTTCTGGACCGCATTGCACCGCCACGGGAGTCGGTGCCGCCGGGCGGGGGTGGCGTATGGCCCAGTGGGTGACGGTGTGGCGCGCAGCGCAGTTGGTCGGTGTGCCGCGCGGCGTCCTGCAGCAGCGGGTGCGCGCCGGCGAGATCGAGCTGAACGATGGGCTGCTGTCCACCGAAGCGCTGGTCCGCCTGTACCCGGAAACCGACATCGAGCGCTCGGGCCTGTTCGAGCGCGTGATGCAGGTGCAGGAGGAGGCCTTCTCGCACCGCGTGCGCGAGCGGCTGCTGCCGAGCCAGGAGGTGCTGGCGCAGCGGCTGTTCCGCCAGAGCCAGGAACTGGCCGACGTACAGCGCCACCTGCAGCGCTACCACGCGCTGGTGCTCGAGCTGCGCGATGCCCTGGGCGCGCTGTTGCGGCAGCGCGCCGACGACGCCATGCTGCTTGCCTTGCAGCGCCAGCTGAACGACGGGCTGGCGCGGGCGCTGGCCACCGAACCGGTCGATGCGTTGGACGTGATGGATGACATGTTGAAGGTGGTGTCGGCCCAGGTGACGCTGCGGCCCAGTGGGCACCAGTTCGTGGTCGAGGGCCACGACTCGCTGCTGCAGGCCGGCCTGCGCGCCGGCATGAAGCTCAACTACGGCTGCGGCAACGGCACCTGCGGCATGTGCAAGGTGCGCGTGATGTCGGGCCAGGTCAGCAAGTGCATGCCGACCGACTATCCGCTGTCGGAACTCGAGAAGCAGCAGGGCTACGCGCTGATGTGCGCCAACACCGCTGCCAGCAGCGAGCTGACCCTCGAGACGCTCGAGGCCGCCGGGCCGTCGGACATCGCCGCGCAGCAGATCGTGACCACCACGCGCGCGGTGCGCGAGCTGGCGCCGAACACGCGGCTGCTGCACCTGCAGACGCCGCGCAGCCACCGCCTGCGCTTTCTGGCGGGCCAGTCGGTCACGCTCGGACGCGCGGGCAGCGCACAGACGGCGGGCGACGACGTGCGCGTCACGCTGCCGGTCGCCAGCTGCCCGTGCGACGACCGCAACCTGCTGTTCTTCGTGGCGCGCGAGGGCGACGACGCCTTCTCGCGCCTGCTGTTCGATGGCGCCATCAAGCCGGGCGACGCGATCAACCTGTGGGGTCCGAGCGGCGACTTCGTGCTGCGCGACAGCCAGCGGCCGCTGGTATTCGCCGCCTGCGACACGGGGTTCGCTCCGATCAAGAGCCTGATCGAGCACGCGCTGTCGCTCGACAACGCGCCGTCGCTGTCGCTGTTCTGGCTGGCCACGCGCAGCGACGGTCACTTCCAGGCCAACCAGTGCCGGGCCTGGTCGGAGGCACTCGATCCGTTCGAGTACGCATTGTTCGCCGACAGCGACGCCGCGGCCGGCGCGCGCCAGATCCTGGCCGCGATCCGGGCCGATCAGTTCGATGTCGATTGCGACTACTACCTCGCCGGCCCCGACCGTTTCGTCACCGCGCTCGGCGAGGCGCTGCTCGAGGCCGGGGTGCCTGGGCAGCAGATCGCGCGGGAGCCGGTGTGAGCGACGCGCCCGGGTTTGATGCAGACGGCTGCGGCGGCGGCGAGGTGTTCGCGCTGCGCGTGCTCGGCCAGAGCATGGCGCCGGAGTTCGCCGAAGGCGACATCGTGATCATCGAGCCCGACGGCGTCGTGCGCGACGGCAGCTTCGTGCTGGCCAACCCGCAAGGGGAGTGGACGCTGCGTCAACTGGTGCGGCTGCACGATGGCTGGGCACTGCGGCCGCTCAATCCCGCCTTCGCGCAGCAGCCGCTGCCCGACCTGAGCGCGGTGCGCGGCGTCGTCATCCAGAAGGCCGTGCCGGGTCGGCGCCGGCTGAGCAAGCGCTACATCTAGCCCTCACTGCCATGCCCTACTTCGTATTCAAGGTCCGGCCGTTCACCCTGCCGGAGAGGCTCGCCGAGTTCGCAGCCTTCGCCGAGGCATCGAGCCACGCGAAGTCCCTGCGCGCAGCGCAGGCGGGCGGGGACCCGGTTCGCATCAAGGTCATGTTTGCCGAGAATCAGCAGCAGGCCGAGGACCTGCTGTGCGAAGTCCGCGAACCGCGGCCCGCAGGCGACGACTGATCCCGGCCGCATCGATGAACGGCGACGACCTCGAGCCTGCGTCTTCGTGCTGCGACAGCAGCGCGGCTTGCGTGTTCGCCAAGGCGCTGTTCGCGCGCTCGGCGCAGTGCGCTCTCTCGCGCCGCCGCGCGATCGCCGAGCGCGAGGTGATCGAGTGTCCCTCGCCGGTCGCCCGCATGAACTGCCGGACGCTGGAGCAGCTGCTGCGCGAGCGCGCACGCTTCGTGCTCAAGCTTCACGCCAACGCGCCGCTGATGCACGCCCAGGCCCTGCGGTTGCAGTGCGGCGGACTGCAAGGGCTGCAGCAGGCCCTGGACGCGCCCACCGGCGACGTGCACCAGCTGGTCGGCCTGGCGCACGAGCGCCACGGAAGCCTGACCGATCTGCCGTGGGATCGCATCGTGCGGGCCCTTGTGCAATGGCAGCCGCGCGCGCGCCGCCGGCCTGCGGCGCCGTGAGCCTGGAACCAGCGGACGCGCTGGTCGCCGCCGTCCAGACCAACTGCCACATCGCCGACAGCCGCCACGCCGCCGATCTGCCGCTGTGCACCTATCTGCTGCAGATGCGCGAGCTGTTTCGCTGGGAGCGCGGTCTGCCGTTCGGCGCACTGCTCGACCGGCACGAGGTCGGTCAGTGGCTGGCGGCGCGCGAACGACTGTGGGGCGAGCTCGAGGGCCGCGAGTTCGTCGACCTGCCGATCGGCACGCGGCGGTTCGACCCGTTCGACATCGACCTCGTCAACGCGGCGCTGACGCCGCTGGGCCTGTGCTACGGCGCCGGCATGGCGGGGGCGGGGCGGCACGACTTCTTCCTGGCGCGGCTGCACGCTCGCGGCCGCTGCGACGACGGCGTGCCGCTGGAGATCTGCGCCGACGAGGCGGCCCGCGGGCTGATCGCGCCGGCGGCGGCGTTGCTGGGTTCGCAGCGCGTGGTCGTGCGACGGGAGTCGCTGGCCCGCTGGCTGTGGGAGAAGTTCGAGTCGCACAGCCTGTACCGCGCCAACCGGCCGTTCGAGGCGCTGCTGCGCGCCCACGGTGTCGGCGACGCTGCGGCCTTCGTCGGCGAGTTGCCGCGCATCGTCGACGAGCAGACCGAGACGCTGGTGCTCCACGAGCGCGGCGAGTACCGGGCCGGGCGCTGGTTGGAGCCGGCGTGGGCCCGGCTGCGCCTGCTGGCGCCGAGCCGGCGCGCCGAGCTGCATCTGCGCGCCGTGCGCGACCAGCTGGCCGACCTCGAGCTGACGTTGCCGACGCTGCTCGAGCGCGGTGCGCAGCGCCCGCTGCACTTCTGGTTCGCGAACTACGACGGCGTGCGCGCGCAGCTGTTCCCGGCGCTGCCCGAAGCCTACGACGCGTGGCGCGACGGCGATGCCGGCGCGTCGCTCGAACGTCTGGCACGCGCGGGAGCCGCGCACTTCCGCGCGCTGGCCGAGCGTGCACTGGCCCTGCACGACCTGCATGGGACGCAGGCCGGGTCGGCGATCGAGCACCTGCTGACGTCACCCGAGGCGGTGTGCCGGGTGGGGCGTCTGCCGTGAACCCTGACGGATCGACCCGATGTCCTACCTGAACGACCCCCGCGTGCTGTTTGCGGCCGAGCGGACGCTGCTCGCCTGGCAGCGCACCGCGATCGCGCTGATGGGCTTCGGCTTCGTCGTCGAGCGATTCGGGCTCTTTCTGCGCATGATCACCAACCAGCCGCTGAGCAGCCCGCAGCGCACCTTCTCGCTGTGGCTGGGCATCGGCCTGCTGCTGATGGGCGCGGCGGCCGCCGTGGTGTCGGCGCTGCAGTACCGCACGGTCGTCCGCGGCCTGAGCGAGCCGGAGATCCCGCGCGGCTACTGGCTCAACGGGGGAGTCTGGTTCAACCTGCTGCTCGCGCTGGTCGCATTGGGGCTGGTGATCTACTTCGTGATCTCGTAAGAAGATCGCCGCGTGGCGAGCGCTGGCGGCGCGATGCCGGCGTGGCGGACGGTCAGGCCGCCGGCGCGCGTCGTGCCAACCAGGGCCGCGCCTGTTCGAGCTGAGCCGCCAGGCGAAACAGCGTGGCCTCGTCGTGGTGGCGGCCGATGAACTGCACGCCGATCGGCAGCCCGGCGGTGTTCCACCACAACGGCACGCTCATCGCCGGCGTGCCGGCGATGTTGGCGAGCTGCGTGTAGCCGATCGCCTCCATCAGCACGCGCCGCTGCTCGGTGGCGTCGGGGTTCGACAGCGACAGCACGCCGATGCGCGGCGGCGGCGTCGCCATGGTCGGCGTGAGCAGCGCGTCGTACTGCGCCAGGAACTGCGCGAGCTCGCGGCCGGTGCGATGCAGCACCTTGAGCGCACCGGCATAGTCGACCGCGCGCAGCTCCGACGCCATCCGCACCAGCGCCCAGGTGCCGGGCTCGACGTCGTCGGGCCGGGCGGCGCGCCCGAGCTTGCGCGCGCCGTCGTCGACCATCCACAGCACGTTCGCAGCGACGACCGTGAGCGCCGCGTTGCGCATCTCCTCGCCGTTGCTCGGCACGAAGCGTGCGCGCTCGACCTCGTGCCCCAGCGATTCGCACAGCCGCGCCGCGTCTTGCGCCGCCGCGGCGCAGTCCGGATGCGTGACGGCGTCGTTCCACGTCTCGGTCTGCAGCGCGATGCGCAGTCGCCCGGGCGGCGCGCCGACCTCGTCGAGCCAGGGCCGCTGCGGCGGCTGTGCGGCATAGGGCGCCCCCAGGTCGGGCCCCGCGGTGGCATCCAGCAGTGCGGCACTGTCGCGCACCGAGCGCGTCACCGCGTGCAGACAGCTCATGCCGCTCCAACCCTCGCCGGCATCGGGGCCAAACGGCGTGCGCCCGCGGGTCGGCTTCAGGCCGAACAGGCCGCAACAGCTCGCCGGCACCCTGATCGAGCCGCCGCCGTCGCTCGCGTTGGCCAGCGCGACCATGCCCGCCGCGACCGCCGCCGACGCGCCGCCGGAGGACCCGCCCGACGTGTGCGCCGGGTTCCACGGGTTGCGCGTGGCGCCGAACAGGCGCGACTCGGTCGTGCAGGTGAGGCCGAACTCCGGCGTTGCGCTCTTGCCGAACACGACGAGTCCGGCGCGGCGATAGCGCGCCACCAGCTCGCTCTCGCGCGCCGGGACGTGCTCGGCGTACAGCGCCGACCCCTGTGTCGTGCGCACGCCGGGCACGTTCAGGCCGAGGTCCTTCAGCAGGAACGGCACGCCTTCGAACGGTCCGGCCGGCACGCTGCCCGCCGTCGCTGCGCGCGCCTGCTCGAGCATCGGAACCACCACCGCGTTGACGCCAGGGTTGCGCCGTTCGTAGCGCGCGATCGCCGCGTCGAGCAGCTCGCGCGCGGAGACCTGACGCTGCTTCACCAGCGCGGCAAGGCCAAGTCCGTCGTAGTCCTCGTAGTCATTCATTCGAGCCATCTCCTGATCGGCTTTCGCGACAGACTGTGCGCCGTCCGAACGAGGCCGGCAAGGCCGGCGGCCGGGCGCATCCCGCAAGGGTGCCACGGGTGTCGTCGCCCCGCGCCCTGCGCAGCCCGGTGGCGCATGAATCGCGGCGCAGGGCGAGCTTCGACTTCGTGGCCTCGCCGTGAATGCACATCGCGTCGCCCGAATCACGGCATCGACGAGGCGAGCCACATTCTTCCTATCGCCACCATTGGCACGCTTGCGTTGATCGGGCCATCGCCGACTCCTAGACTGACTCGGCGATCCACAGACAGTCCAAGGAGGCCGATATGTCCACCGAAGCGAAGTGCCCGTTCTCGGGCGCCGCGAACACCCACACGATGGCCGCCGGCGGCCAGGGCAACCGCAACTGGTGGCCCAACCAGCTGAACCTGGCCATGCTGCACCAGCACTCCTCGCTCTCCAACCCGATGGGCGAGGACTTCGACTACGCCAAGGCTTTCGAGAGCCTCGACCTCGACGCGGTGGTCAAGGACCTGCGCGCGCTGATGACCGATTCGCAGGACTGGTGGCCCGCCGACTTCGGTCACTACGGCCCGCTGTTCGTGCGCATGGCGTGGCACAGCGCAGGCACCTACCGCGTGGCCGACGGCCGCGGCGGCGGCGGGCGTGGCCAGCAGCGCTTCGCGCCGCTCAACAGCTGGCCCGACAACGTCAGCCTCGACAAGGCCCGCCGCCTGCTGTGGCCGATCAAGCAGAAGTACGGCCGCGCCATCTCGTGGGCCGACCTGATGATCCTCGCCGGCAACGTCGCGCTGGAGTCGATGGGCTTCAAGACCTTCGGCTTCGGCGGCGGCCGCGCCGACGTCTGGGAGCCCGACCAGGACGTGTACTGGGGCTCCGAGTCGACCTGGCTGGCCGGCGACAAGCGCTACTCGGGCCGGCGCGACCTCGAGAACCCGCTCGCCGCGGTGCAGATGGGTCTGATCTACGTGAATCCAGAAGGCCCCAACGGCAACCCCGATCCGGTGGCGGCGGCCAGGGACATCCGCGAAACCTTCGCCCGCATGGCGATGAACGACGAGGAGACGGTTGCGCTGATCGCCGGCGGCCACACCTTCGGCAAGACGCACGGCGCCGGGCCGACCTCGCACGTCGGCCCGGACCCGGAAGCGGCCGACGTCACCGAGCAGGGCCTCGGCTGGAAGAGCAGCTTCGGCACCGGCAAGGGCGCCGACACCATCACCAGCGGCCTCGAGGTCACGTGGACCACCACGCCCACGCGGTGGAGCAGCAACTTCTTCTGGAACCTGTTCGGCTACGAGTGGGAGCTCATCAAGAGCCCGGCCGGCGCGCACCAGTGGGTTGCCAAGGGCGCCGGTGCGACGATCCCGCATGCGCACGACCCGTCCAAGAAGCTCGTGCCGACGATGCTCACCACCGACCTGTCGCTGCGATTCGACCCCGCGTACGAGAAGATCTCGCGGCGCTTCATGGAGAACCCGGACCAGTTCGCCGATGCCTTCGCCCGGGCCTGGTTCAAGCTGACGCACCGCGACATGGGTCCGCGTGCGCGCTACCTCGGCAAGCTGGTGCCGAAGGAAGAGCTGATCTGGCAAGACCCGATTCCGGCCGTCGACCATCCGCTGGTGACCGCGCAGGACGTCGAAGCCCTGAAAGCCAAGGTGCTCGCCTCGGGCCTGTCGATCTCGCAGCTGGTGTCCACCGCGTGGGCGTCGGCGTCGACCTTCCGCGGCGGCGACAAGCGCGGCGGCGCCAACGGCGCGCGCATCCGCCTGGCACCGCAGAAGGAATGGGAAGTCAATCAGCCGACCGAGCTGGCCAAGGTGCTGTCGAAGCTGCAGGCCATCCAGAAGGAGTTCAACGGCACCCAGTCCGGCGGCAATAAGGTCTCGCTGGCCGACCTGATCGTGGTCGCGGGCAACGCGGCCGTCGAGGCAGCGGCCAAGAAGGCCGGTGTCGACGTCAAGGTGCCGTTCGCCGCGGGGCGCATGGATGCGTCGCAGGACCAGACCGATGTCGAATCGTTCGCCGTGCTCGAGCCGAAGGCCGACGGCTTCCGCAACTACGCCCGCCACGGCCTGGAGGGCGTGGCCGCCGAGCTGTTGCTGGACAAGGCGCAGCTGCTCACGCTGACCGCGCCCGAGATGACCGTGCTGGTCGGCGGCCTGCGGGTCCTCGGTGCCAACGTCGCCCAATCCAAGCACGGCGTGTTCACCCAGCGGCCCGAGGCGCTGACGAACGACTTCTTCGTCAACCTGCTCGACATGCGCACGCAGTGGCAGAAGTCGGCGACCGACGGCGTGCTGGAGGGGCGCGACCGCAAGTCCGGCGGACTCAAGTGGACGGCCACCGTGGTCGATCTGGTGTTCGGTTCGAACTCGCAGCTGCGCGCGCTGGCCGAGGTCTACGCGAGCGCCGACGCGCAGCAGAGCTTCGTGCGCGACTTCGTGGCCGCCTGGACCAAGGTGATGAACCTCGATCGCTTCGACCTGGCCTGAGGCAGGAGGGCGCGAGGTCAGCGCCGAAAACCCAGGTCCACGTCGAACCGGCCGGCGAGGGCGTCGCCGGCCGGCTGCGAGCCCGCCTCCGCGGGCGTCATCACCGGCCGCGCGAACAGCTCGGCCACCTGCGCGGGAACGAACCGCGAGAGCGCGCCGTAGACGTGGCGGTCGCCGGCGCTGCCCTGCTGGGTGACGTAGAAGCGCTGCGGCACCAACAGGTGCAGGTGCTGCCGCGCCCGCGTCATCGCGACGTAGAGCAGTCGCCGCTCCTCTTCGATCTGCGCGGCCGATCCGGTGCTCAGGTCGGCGGGCATGCAGCCGTCGACCACGTTGAGCACGTGCACCGACTGCCACTCCTGCCCCTTGGCGGAGTGGATCGTCGACAGGATCAGGTAGTCCTCGTCGCGCCGCGGCGCGCCGGCGTCGTCGCTGGTCGCGCCGGGCGGGTCGAGCGTCAGCTCGGTCAGGAAGCGCTCGCGGCTCGCGTAGCCGTGCGCCAGCTCGGCGAGTTGGGCGAGATCCGCCAGCCGCGCACGCGGCTCGTCGTGCAGGCGTTCGAGATGGGGCTGGTACCACTGGCGTACCGCGTCTAGCTCCTCAGGCCACGCGGCGCGATCGCGCAGCTGCCGGTACAGCTGCAGCCAGGCCGACCAGTCGTGCGCGGCCGGGCCCGGCGGCTCGAGGCCCGTCATCGCCGCCACCGGATCGGCCGCCTCGGCCATCGCATCGAGCAGCCGGCGCGCCGTCGCCGGCCCGATGCCCGGCACCAGCAGCGCGACGCGGAATCCGGCCAGCCGGTGGCGTGGGTTGTCGGCCCAGCGCAGCACCGACAGCACGTCCTTCACGTGCGCTGCCTCGACGAACTTGAGCCCGCCGAACTTGACGAACGGGATGTTGCGGCGCGCGAGCTCGAGCTCGAGCGCCGCGCTGTGGTGCGACGTGCGGAACAGCACCGCCTGCGACTTGAGCCGGATGCCGCGCTCGCGGTGCTCGAGCACGCGGTCTGCCACCCAGCGTGCCTGCGCGGCCTCGTCGGCCACCGGCACGAGCCACGGCCTCTCCGACGATGCCTTGTCGCTCCACAGCTGCTTGCCGTGGCGCTCGGCCGACAGCGCGATCACGGCATTCGATGCCTGCAGGATCGGCTGCGTCGAGCGGTAGTTGCGCTCGAGCGTGACGATGCGCGCCGGCGTGGCGAACTCGTGCGGGAAGTCGAGGATGTTGCGCACCTCGGCGGCGCGAAACGAGTAGATCGACTGCGCGTCGTCGCCGACCACGGTGACGCCACGGCCGCTCGGCTTCAATGCCTTCAGGATCGCCGCCTGCAGCCGGTTGGTGTCCTGGTACTCGTCGACGAGCACATGGTCGAAGCGCGCGCCGACGTGCGCGGCCAGCGCCGGCACCTCCATCATGCGCGCCCAGAACAGCAGCAGGTCGTCGTAGTCGAGCACGTGCTGGTCGCGCTTGCGCGCGACATAGGCGGCGAACAGGCGCTCGAGCCCGTCGTCGTGGTTGCAGCACCATGGAAAGTGCTCGAGCAACAGCGCCTGCAGGCTCGCCCGGCCGTTGACCAGCCGCGAGTAGATCGACAGGCAGGTGCCCCTGAGCGGGAAGCGGCTGCGGGCTCTGGCGAAGCCGAGCTCCTCGCGCGCGATGCCCATCAGGTCTTCGGCGTCGCCGCGGTCGAGGATGGTGAACGCCGTGGGCAACCCGATGGCCCGGGCGTAGTCGCGCAGCAGCCGCGCACCGATGGCGTGGAAGGTGCCGGCCCAGGGCAGCGTCGGCGCACGATCGGGCGCAGCGAGCCCGAGCGCGCGTTGCACCTGGGCGCCGGCGCGGCGCGCCCTCTCGGCGGCCGCGCGGCGCGAGAACGTCAGCAGCAGCATGCGCTGCGGGTCGGCGCCGGCCAGCACGAGGCGGGCCACCCGGGCCGCCAGCGTCAGCGTCTTGCCGCTGCCCGCGCCGGCGATGATCAGCAGCGGCGGCCCTTGCGTCGTGTAGCCGTCGATGCCGTGCTCGACCGCGAGCCGCTGTTGCGGATTGAGGCGCTCGAACGGATCGACGGCGGTCTGGATCGATGGGGCCACGTCCATGGTCTGTACGAACATACAGTACCACGGCTTCACGATGGGCTGCGCGCCCGCCGGGCGCGGTCAGGGCCGCCAGCGATGAATCAGTTCGGCACCGCGCGGCGCCCGGCTCGCGCGCGCGCAATGATCGTCTTCATGATCTGCGCGGTGCCGTCGCCGATCTCGAAGCCGAGCACGTCGCGCAGCCGCTGCTCCATTGGCCCACGGTCGTAGCCACCGTGCCCGAAGGCGAGCAGGCACTGGTGGATGGTGTCGTAGGCAAGCTTCGGAGCCCACCACTTGCACATCGCCGCCTCGGCGCTGTGCGGCAGGCCCTGGTCCTTGAGCCACAGCGATTGATAGCACAGCAGGCGTGCGGCCTCGATCTGCGTGTCGAACTCCGCCAGCGGATGCGACACGCCCTGGAATGCCGCCAGCGGCTTGCCGAAGGCCTCGCGCTGTGTGGCGTAGGCCCATGCGTCGTCGAGCGCGGCGCGCGCGACCGCGAGCACCTGCAGCCCGATCAGCGCGCGCGAGAAGTCGAAGCCCTGCATCACCTGCGCGAAGCCGCGGTTCTCGTCGCCCAGCCGGTGATCGAGCGGCACGCGCACGTTCTCGAAGAACAGCGAGCCGCGGCCGATCGCGCGCTGGCCGTGGCAATCGAAGCGGCTGCGCGTGAGGCCGGTCGCGTCGGCCGGCACGAGCAGCGCCGTCACGCCGTGCGCGCCGGAGTCGACGCTGCCGGTGCGTCCGAAGACGATCACCGCGTCGGCCTGGTCGGCGGCCGAGATCGACGTCTTCTCGCCGTTGACCACGTACTGGCTGCCGACGCGCTCGATGCGCAGGCGCAGGTTGGCCGCGTCGGATCCGCCGCGCGGCTCGGTGAGCGCGATCGCGAGCAGCGCCTCGCCGCGCGTGACCTTCGCGAGCCACGGGCCGGCGACCTCGGGGCGCGCGTGCTGCGACAGGATCTGGCCGTTGAGCGACGCCAGCAGGTTGACGTACGACATGCTCAAGTCGGCGCGCGCGATCGCCTCGTGGATCACGCCGGCGGCCAGCGTGCCCAGGCCCTGCCCGCCGAAGGCCTCGGGCAGCTCGGGGGCGATGAAGCCGAGGCCGCCCATCTCGCGCAGGATCGCGCGATCGAGCACGCGCGTGCGGTCGCGCTCGAGGTAGCCGGGCGCCACGCGCTCGGCCGCATAGCGGCCGGCTTGTTCGGCCAGCGCGCGCAGGTCGTCGTCGACGTACGGGATGCGCACGGTCACTTGGCGAACTTGCGGAAATCGGGCTTGCGCTTTTCCTGCAACGCCGCCACGCCCTCGCGCGACTCGTCGGTGTCGTAGTACAGCTTCAGCGCGTACAGGCCCATGCCGGCGATGCCGGCCTGGTGTGCGGTGTCCATGTTGAAGCTGCGCTTGGCGATCGCGATCGCGGTCGGGCTCTTCTCGCAGATCTCCTCGGCCCATTGCTGCACGGTGGCGTCGAGCTCGGCGGGCGGCACACAGACGTTGGCCAGCCCCATCTGGACGGCCTGCTCACCGGAGTAGCGGCGGCACAGGTACCACATCTCGCGTGCCTTCTTCTCGCCGACCACGCGCGCCAGCAGCGCGGTGCCGTAACCCGGATCGACCGAGCCCATCTTCGGGCCGACCTGGCCGAAGACGGCCTTGTCGGAGCAGATCGTGAGGTCGCACAGCGTGCACAGCACGTTGCCGCCGCCGATCGCGTAGCCCTGCACGCGCGCGATCACCGGCTTGGGCACGTCGCGGATCGCCTGGTGCAGCTGCTCGATCGGCAGCCCGATGGTGCCGCGCCCGTCGTAGTTGCCGTCGTGCGCCGACTGGTCGCCGCCGGTGCAGAACGCGCGCTCGCCGGCGCCGGCCAGCACGATGCAGCCGACCTCGCGGTCGTAGCCCGCGCGGTACAGCGCGTCGATCAGCTCATCGCAGGTGGTGCCGCGGAACGCGTTCATCTTGTCCGGGCGATTGATCGTGATCCAGGCGACGCGGTTGCGCACCTGGTAGAGGAGGTCCTGGTATTCCATCGTGATGTTCCTTCGGTGTGAATGGATCAGCCGGCCATGGTCAGGCCGCCCGAGACGCTGAGCACCTGCCCCGTCACGTAGGCCGCGTCGTCGCTGGCAAAGAACAGGATCGCGCCTGGCAGGTCCTCGGGCTGCCCGATGCGGCCGAGCGGGATCGAGCGGCGGAAGGCCTCCTCGAGCTTCTCCGGGTTGCCGGCGCCTTGCTTGTAGTCGGCGAACAGCGCGGTGTTGGTCGGCCCGGGGCAGACGACGTTGACGGTGATGTTGTGTCGCGCGTGCTCGCGCGCCAGCGTCTTGGAGAACGCC
This sequence comes from Burkholderiaceae bacterium, assembly GCA_035455385.1. Lineage (GTDB taxonomy): Bacteria > Pseudomonadota > Gammaproteobacteria > Burkholderiales > Burkholderiaceae_C > JAEUPI01. The sequence goes on along the minus strand of DATIFD010000692.1, from coordinate 6,630 downwards.
ACCAGGCCGCCCTTGCAGGCGGCATAGACCGCCTCGCCCGACGAGCCGACGCGTGCGGCGTCGGACGACACGTTGACGATGCGGCCGCCGCGGCGCTGCACCATGATCGGCAGCACCGCGTGGTGCATGTTCAGCGCGCCGACGAGGTTGATCGCGATCAGGCGCTCCCACTCGTCGGGCACCGTCTTGGTGAACGGCTTGAACACGTCCCAGCCGGCGTTGTTGACGAGTATGTCGATGCCGCCCCAGTGCGTGCCGACGCGGGTGACCGCCGCGTCGACGCTGGCGCGCTGCGTGATGTCGCACTCGACGGCCAGCGCCTGCAGGCCGTCGTCGCGGATGCGGCCGGCCACGACTTCGGCGGCCGCGGCGTTGCGGTCGAGCACCGCCACGCGCGCGCCTTCGAGCGCGAAGCGCGCGCAGGTCGCGCCGCCGATGCCGCCGCCACCGCCGGTGACCACCGCCACCTTGTCCTTGAAGCGCACGTTTGCTCTCCTTGTCCGGCCCGGGCATGTATGACAATATGTGGTCACATCTTAGGCTTGATTGAATCCCCGAGCAAGGGTGCATCCCGATCGACGGGTTCGACATTTTGCTTATGGAAAACGCGAGCGAAACGCGGACGGCGATGGCCAACCGGCTGTTCTTCCGCCTGTATCAATGTGCCAACATGCTGCATAAAACCGGCAGCCGGGCCATCGAGGACGAAGGCCTCACCACGCAGCAGTGGGCGGTGCTCGGCGCGCTGTCGCGGCCGCAGGCCGCCGCCGGGATGAAGCTCGGCGAGCTGGCGCGCTACCTGATGGTCAGCCGCCAGAATCTGGCCGGCGTCATCGGCCGGCTCGAGCGCGACGGGCGGCTCGAGAGCGCGTCGGACCCGCAGGACGGCCGCTCGCGCCTGATCCGCCTGACGGCCAGCGGCCGCCAGGTGTGGCAGCGCAAGGCGCTACCGAAGATCCACGCCTACTACGAGCAGGCGCTCGAAGGCTTCTCGGTCAACGACATGGTGCACGCCGTGCACTACCTGCTGAAGATGCTGGAGAACATGAAGAGGATCGACCGGCCCGACGACGACGAGGCCGCGTAGCCGGGCCGGACCCCCGAGGCCGCCATGCCGGCGCGCCGGCATGACGACCTCGCGCAGGGTCACTTGCCGGTCTTGGCGAACTCCGCCGACTGCTCCTTCACCACCTGGTCGACCACGTCGGTGTAGGCCGCGCTCCAGTCGCCCTGCGGCACCCACTTCGTGCCGTCCCACATGTCGATGCGGGTCTTGCCGCCGCCGCCGTGGTCCTTGGCCGTCACGGTCACCGGAGCGATGAAGCCGTTGGCGTCGAAGTTGCGCAGGCTCTCGAGGCCGGCCTTGATCTTGGCCGGCGTCAGCGGCCACTTCTCCTTTTGGATCGCCAGCCGCACGCCCTCGAACATCACCGAGTACATCGCCAGCCCGGTGTTGTAGTAGATGTCGTCCATGTGCTTGATGTCGCCGGCGCCCTTGTTGGCGCCGTAGACCTCCTTGGCGATCTGCTGCATCAGCGGGTGCTCCCTGCCCCCGACCACGTTGGTGCCGCGCTTGAGGCCCTTGGCCTCGGCCGGGCCGATGTTGGCGATGTCGACCTCGTTGAGCCAGTTCACCGTGATGAGCTTGTCCATCGCGATGCCGTTGCGCTTCATCTCCTTGGCCGCCACCACGTGCATCGCCGCGAGGTTCCAGCTGATCACGTGGTCGGGGTCGAAGCGGCGGATCTGCGTCCACACGGCGGCTTGGTCGCGCCCGGGCATCGGGTTGGGGAACAGGCCCAGCTCGAAGCCTTCCTTCGCGGCCAGCGTCTTGAGGATCGGGATCGGCTCCTGACCGAACGCGTAGTCGGGATAGATGAACGCGATCTTGACGCCCTTGAGGTTGCCCTTGTGCTGGCCCTTGATCCAGGCGACGTCGTTGGCCATCTGGCCCCAGTAGGTCGGGCCGATCGGGAAGATCCACTTGAACACGTCGCCGTCCACCGCGTCGCCGCGGCCCACGAACGACTGCAGCAGGATGTTGCCGTCGGCCATCATGCGCGGCAGCACCGCGCGCGACACCGGCGTCGACAGCATGTCGAACACCATGACGCCTTCGCGCTTGAGCTTCTCGTAGCACTCGATGCCGCGCTGCGGCTCGTTGCCGTGGTCCTGCACCACGATCTCGATCGGATGGCCCTCGATGCCGCCCTTCATGTTGAGCAGCGTCGCGTAGTCGCGAGCGGCCTGCGAGATCTGCGGCGTGACAAAGGTGTAGGCCTTGCTCAAGTCGTAGCAGAGGCCGAACTTGATCGTGTCGGATTGCTGGGCGACCGCCGCCCCGCCGCCGAGCAGCAGGGCCAGCCCCGCCAGCATCGATCGCGCACTGAATTTCATGACCAGTCTCCTTCGTTGCGTGGTGATGGCGCTGCAGACGCGCGGTGCTCGCGGCCGCAGCGGGGAATCAACTCAGCCAGCGCTTGCGCCGGCTGTAGTGCTTGATCTCGCTGAAATCCTTGTTCTCGTGTCCGCCCAGGTAGAACTCCTGGATGTCGGGGTTGCGCTTCATCGCCTGGGCGCTGTCGTGCATCACGATGCGGCCGTTCTCCATCAGGTAGCCGTGCGAGACCACTTCGAGCGCCGCCATCGCGTTCTGCTCGACCAGCAGCATCGACAGCCCCTGCTCGCGGTTGATGCGCCGCACGATCTCGAAGATCTCGGCGACCAGGAACGGCGCGAGCCCGAGGCTCGGCTCGTCGAGCATCAGCAGCTTGGGTTCGGTCATCAGCGCGCGGCCGATCGCCAGCATCTGCTGTTCGCCGCCGGACAGGAAGCCCGCCTGCGCGGTGCGGCGCTGGTGCAGCCGCGGAAAGTAGCCGTAGACGCGATCGCGCCGGCGCATCGTCTCGGCACGGCCGCAGCCGGTCACGGCGGTGGCGGCGACCAGGTTCTCGTCGGGCGTCAGGTGCTCGAACACGCGCCGGCCTTCGAGCACCTGCACGATGCCGCGGCGCACGCGCTGCTGCGGCATCAGGCGCTCGATGTCGTGGCCCTCGAAGCGCAGCTCGCCGCGGGTGACTTCGCCGCGCTCGGGCTTGAGCAGGCCGCTGATCGCCTTGAGCGTGGTGCTCTTGCCCGCGCCGTTGGCGCCCAGCAGCGCGACCATGCCGCTGCGCGGCACGGCGATCGACACGCCCTTGATCGCTAGCGCGACGTGGTCGTAGATCACCTCGATGTTGTTCAAGGTGAGGATGTCGCCGCCGGATGCCTGTGCCATTGCTACTTCCGCACGTAGCCGAACGGCCACACCATCAGATAGTTGCGCACGTTGCCGTACAGCTTGCCCAGGCCCATCGGTTCGATCAGCAGCACCGCGATGATCGCCGCACCATAGGCCATGTTGGGGATGTGCGCCAGCGTCTCGATGCCGACGTCCATGCCCAGCGCCTGGGCGATCCAGGCGAAGAACTCGTTCATCTGCCCGGGCAGCAGCAGGATGAATGCCGTGCCGAGGAAGCTGCCGATGATGCTGCCCAGGCCGCCGACGATCACCATCGCGAGCAGCTCGATCGACACGTTGACCGCGAACTGCTCCGGCGTCACCGCGCGGTAGAAGCCGAAGATCAGCATCGCGCCGCTGATGCCGCCGATGAAGGCCGAGGTGGCGAAGGCCACCAGCTTGTAGTAGAAGCTCTGCACGCCGATCACCGCGGCGGCGTAGTCCTTCTCGCGCACGGCCACCAGCGCGCGCCCGAGCGCGCTGCGCCGAAGGTTCAGCATGAAGATGGTGACCAGCACGGTCCACGCCAGCACCACGTAGTAGGTGCCGGCCTCGGACGTGATGGCCTGACCGAGCAGCTTCATCGGCGGTGCCTGCAGCGTGGCCGAAACGCCGCCACTGATCGCCGGCACGTGCGAGATCACCCAGTCCATCACGAACTGCATCGCCAGCGTCGACAACGCCAGGTACAGCCCCTTGACGCGCAGCGCCGCGAACGCGAACACCACGCCGACCGCGGTGGCGGTGATGCCGCCGACGATCACCGCCAGCTCCCACGGCACGCCGTTGCGTGCGGCATGCACCGAGGCGTACGCGCCGATGCCCATGATCGCGGCGTAGCCGAAATGGAACTGCCCGGCCCAGCCCAGGATCAGGTTGAGGCCGAGCACGGCCGAGGTCCAGATCAGCCAGGGCCGCACGTAGCTGGTGATCGCCAGCGAGCTGAGCAGCCAGGGTGCGGCCAGCGCGAACAGCACGAGGACGACCATCGCCCGGCGCTCGAACGGAATCGGAAACAGCGCGCGGTCGCTGGTGTAGCTGGTGTGGAAGATGCCGGCGCGTCGATAGAGCATCTGGCTAGATCCTCTCGATGTCGTGCCGGCCGAACAGGCCGTGCGGGCGCACCATGATCGTCAGGATCAGCACCGCGGCGACGACCAGCTCGCGCGTGCCACCGCCCAGCAGCGGATCGAGGTAGCCCGATGCGACGTTCTCGATGATCCCGAGCAGCAGTCCTGCGAGCAGGGCGCCGCCGATGCTGTCGAGGCCGCCGAGCACGCCCACCGTGATGCCCTTGAGCAGCAGCAGCGACAGCGTCTGGTCGACCGTCTGCACCGAGCCCCACAGCACGCCGGCGGTGGTGGCCGCCACCGCCGACAGTGCCCACGACAGCGCGACGCCGCGCTCGACCGAGATGCCCACCGACCACGACGCGGTGTAGTCATCGGCGATCGCGCGCAGCACCACGCCCATGCGGGTGCGGAAGAACAGCATGAACGCGGTGAACATCGCCACCGCCACCGCGGCGCCGACCGCATAGGCGCGGTTGACCAGCACCGGCCCCAGGAACAGCGGGGCGTCGCTGATGCCGATCGGCATGTTGCGCCCGCTGCCGCCCCAGATGGTGAGCGCGGTGGCGCGCAGGAAGATGTCGATGCCCAGCGTCATCATCAGGATCATCACGATCGGCCGCCCGGCCAGCCGGCGCAGCGCGGTGCGCTCGATCGCGATGCCGATCACGAACATCGACGCCATCGCCAGCGGGATCGCGGCCCAGATCGGCACGCCGGTCTTGCCCGCGAACGCCAGCACCAGGTAGGGGCCGAGCATCGTCAGCGCGCCCTGGGCCAGGTTGGGCACCGACGACGACTTGTAGATCAGCACGATGCCCAGCGCGACCAGCGCGTACATCAGCCCCGCCAACGCACCGTTGACGGCCAGCTCGAGGAAGTACATGACGTCCATCGCGTCACACCTTCACGACCGTCAGCTCGCGCTCGGTCACGCCGGTCTCTCCGGTCTCGTAGACGATCTGTGCCTTCACGGTGACGCTCGGCCGGCCGCCGTAGATGGCCTCGATGATCGGCGCATAGCGCGCTTCGACCACGTTGCGCCGCAGTTTGCGCGTGCGCGTGATCTCGCCGTCGTCGGCATCGAACTCCTTGTGCAGGCTGACGAAGCACCTCAATCGCAGCGGCTCGGGCAGCGTGGCGTTGACGCGGCGCACCGCGTCGCCGATCAGTTGCGCCACCTCGGGCTTCTGCGACAGGTCGGCATACGAAATGTAGGAGATGCCGCGCAGCTCGGCCCAATGCCCCACCGTCTCGCGGTCGACGCAGACGATCGCGCTCAGCCAGTCGCGCCCGCTGCCGAGCACCGCCACGTCCTTGATGAACGGGCTGAACTTGAGCCGGTTCTCGATGTAGTTCGGGATGTAGCGCTCGCCGCCGGCGGTGTGCACCACCTCCGACACGCGTCCGAGCACGACGAGATGGCCGTCGGCCTCGATGTAGCCGGCGTCGCCGGTGTGCAGCCAGCCGTCCTCCAGGGCCTCGGCGCTGGCCGCCGCGTTCTCGAAGTAGCCGCTGAAGATGCTGCCCGAGCGCAGCAGGATCTCGCCGGATTCGCTGATCCTGGCATCGACGCCCGGCAGCGGCCGCCCCACCGTGTGCAGGCGCACCTCGTCGGCCGACTGCATGGCGGTGTAGGCGCTGCTCTCGGTCTGCCCGTAGAGCTGGCGCAGCTTGACGCCGAGCGCGCGATAGAAGACGAACGTGTCCTCGCCGATCGCCTCGCCGCCGGTGAACGCGTGGCGCAGGCGGGTCAGGCCGAGCTGGTCCTTGATCGGCCCCATCACCAGCCACTCGCCCAGCGGACGCAGCACCCTCTGCAGCGCGGTGGGCTGCCTGCCCTCGAGCTTGCGCCGCTCCGCGGCCTGCGCCGCGTTCATGAAGGTGTCGTACAGCAGCCGCTTGAGACGCGTGGAGTCCTCCATCCGCACGTGGACGGTGGTCAGCATGTTGTCCCAGCTGCGCGGCGCCGCGAGGTAGAAGGTCGGCGCGATTTCGCGCAGGTCGTGCAGCACGGTCTCCTGCCGCTCGGGCACGTTGACCACGAAGCGCAGCGCCACGCCGGCGCCGACCGTGAACGCGAAGTCGCCCACCCAGGCCATCGGCAGGTAGGCGAGCACGGACTCGCCGAAGTCGTAGGCGCCGCACCGGTACGCGTTGCGCACGCCCGAGAGGATGTTGAAGTGACTCAGCACCACGCCCTTGGGCTTGCCGGTGGTGCCCGAGGAGTGGATGAACACCGCCGCATCGTGCGGCCCGGCAATCGCGAGGATCGCCTCG
>DATIFD010000691.1:0-4172 GCA_035455385.1 Burkholderiaceae bacterium | reverse complement strand
TATTGGCGGCTTCGTGCAGGAGTACGCCCAGCCCAAGCGTGATCATGATCAAAGTTAGATGACGAAACCGCGCGATAATGATGCTGCTGGCATAGCCGACCACCGCGGCCATCGCTGCGCCGGCGAGCAGTCCGGAGAATGGCTCGCCCCAGACGAATTTGGAGAACAGCCCCGCAGTATAGGCCCCGATACCGAAAAACGCGGCATGGCCGAGCGAGACGATGCCGGCATAGCCGAGGATGAGATCGAGCGACAGCGCGAACAGCGCGAAGATCGCCACCTCGTTGATCAGCGCCGCATGCTGGGTGACGACGAAAGGCGACGCGCCGAGCAGCAGCCACGCGACGACCTCCCACGCCCGCCAGCGCGACGGCGCGAGCAGGCGGGCGGAGGCCTTGCTCGCACCGCTCGCGGTGTTCATCGCGATGCTCATGGGCACCCTCCTCGCGGGCATGAAGGCCAAGCGGACACCGCGGATCCGGCTTCGCCGGTCCGCTGGTGTCGCCCCCTTGAGGGGGAGGTGGCCGCCAGGCCGCATCGGGGGTGGGCCATCATCGGCCGCCCTGCCGCGAGAACAGGCCCTGCGGACGCCACAGCAGGATCGCGATCATCAGCACGTAGACGATGAAGGCGCCGAGCTTGGGCACGTAGTACTTGCCCATCACGTCGGCGATGCCCAGCACCAGCGCGGCCACAAGCGGCCCGGTGATCGAGCTGGTGCCGCCGACGGCGCAGACGATCAGGAAGTACACCATGAACTTCAGCGGGAACGTGGGGTCGAGCCCGAGGACGTCCGCGCCGAGCGCGCCGCCGAGCCCCGCCAGGCCCGAGCCGACCGCGAACGTCACCAGGAACACGCGGTTCACCGGTATGCCGAGGCCGGCGGCGACGCGCGGGTCGTCCACCGCGGCGCGCAGCCGACTGCCGAAGCGCGTGTTGTTGAGTGTCGCCTGCAGCCCCACCGCCAGCGCGATGCAGGTGCCGATGATGAACAGGCGGTACACCCCCATGCCCAGCTGCCACGGCCCGGAGCCGAACTCGAGGCGCCCGAGCAGCCACTCGGGCAGGTGCACGGTCTGCGGCGACGAGCCAACCAGGAAGTCGACGCTGGCCACCGCCATGAACGTGAGGCCGATCGAGAACAACACCTGGTCGAGGTGCGGCCGGCCGTACATCCGCCGGTACAGCGTGCGCTCCAGCAGCGCGCCGGCGGCGGCCGTGAGCACGAAAGCCACCGGCAGGCAGGCCAGGAAGGGCCAGTCGTGCTTTTGCATCAGCACGATCAGGACGTAGCCGCCGGCCATCGCGAACGCGCCGTGCGCGAGGTTGATGAAGTTCATCAGCCCCATCGTCACCGCCAGGCCGAGCGCCAGGATGAACAGCAGCATGCCGTAGGCGACGCCGTCGAACAGCAGGGTCAGCATCGGTCAGAGATTACGGCAGCTCGAAACAAAGAGCCGGCTGCACAACCCGACAGCCGGCTCCACAACGACGTCGCGCTTTGCGCTACTTGGCCTTGCCGGGGTCCTTGACGGCCTTCTGCACGTCGAACTCGACGTTCCACAGCTGCCCGTTCACGCGCTCGACCTTGCGGATGTAGATGTCCTGCACGATGTCGCGCGTCTGGGCGTCGATCAGCACCTGGCCCCGCGGGCTCTCGAATATCTGGCCCTTCATCGCGTTGAGCAGCGCTTCTCCTCCTTGCCCCTTGGTGGCGTTGAGCGCGTTGTAGATCACGCGCATGCCGTCGTAGCCAGCCACTGCCATGAAATTGGGGCGGAACTTGTTGGCCTTCTCGAAGGCCTCGACGAACTTCTTGTTGGCCGCGCTCGGGTGCGCTGCCGAGTAGTGGTGCGAGTTGATGACGCCGAGCGCCACGTCGCCCATGTCGTTGAGCTGGTCGTCGTCGGTGACGTCGCCGGTGGCGATCAGCCGGATGCCGGCCTTGTCGAGACCGCGTTCGCCGAACTGCTTCATGAACTGCGCGCCCTGCCCCGACGGCAGGAAGACGAACAGCGCATCGGGATGCAGATCGCGCACCTTCTGCAGCACCGGCGCGAAATCGGGGCTGCGCAGCGGCGTGCGCAGCTTGTCGAGCATCTGGCCGCCGTCGAGCCGAAACTGCGAGTCGAAGTACTTCTCGGCATCGAACCCCGGGCCGTAGTCGGCCACCAGCGACACCGCCTTCTTGATCCCGTTCTTGGCAGCCCAGTCGGCGATCGGCACGGTGGCCTGCGGCAGCGTGAAGCTGGTGCGCACCACGAACGGGGAGGCCTGGGTGATCGCCGAGGTGGCCGCCGCCATCACGACCATCGGCGTCTTGCTCTGCGTGGCGATCGGCGCGGTGGCCATCGCCGCCGGCGTGATGCCGAAGCCGGCGAGCACGGCGACCTTGTCGTTGACGACGAGCTCCTGTGCCAGGCGGCGCGTGGTGTCGGGCACCGCGGCGTCGTCCTTGAGGATGACCTCGACGGTCTTGCCGCCGGCCTTGGTGCCGTGCTGCGCCTGCCACAGCTTGACCGCGGCTTCGATCTGGCGGCCGGTGGAGGCCTGCTGCCCGGTCATCGGCAGGATCAGGCCGATCTTCACGGCGTCGCTCTGCGCATGGGCCAACGGCATCGCGGCCAGGGCCACGCACCACGACAACAGGTGGTGGCGCCGACGCAGTGGGGTCATGGTGCTGTCTCCATCAATGCAAGTGACTGCTCGAACGCGCGGATTCTGGTCGCGCCCGCGCCCGCGCGGGAGGGCCGGGGGACACTAGCAGATATTCCAACTCGGCATGTTGGTACTCACCCGGTGCGTCGCTCGGGGCCGTGGCGTTCAGAGGTCCAGCACCAGCCGCGCCGACTTGGCGCGCGAGCAGCACGGCAGGAACTGGTCGCCCGCGGCCTGTTCCTCGGGCAGCAGATACTGGTCGCGATGGTCCGGCGTGCCTTCGATCACCCGCGTCAGACAAGTTCCGCAGACGCCCTGCTCGCACGAACTCGGCACCACCACGCCGGCATCGGCCAGCGCGGCCAGCACGGTGCGATCGGCAGGCACCGCGACGACGCGGCCCGAACTCGCCAACTGCACCTCGAACGCGCCATCGCCCGAGTGCGGTTGCACGTCGGCGTTGAAGAATTCGAAGTGGATGCGTTCCTGCCCCCAGCCGGCGGCACGCGCCGCGGCGAGCACGGCATCCATGAAACCCTTGGGGCCGCAGACGTAGAGGTGCGTGCCGGCGGCCTGCCGCGCCAGCGTGGCCGCGATGTCCAGCTTCTGTTCAGCCCGCCCGTCGTCGAAGTGGAAAGCCGCGCGCGCCGCGAACGCCGAGCCGCTGATGCGCTCGAAGAACGCGGTGCGCGCGCGACTGCGCGTCGCATGGTGAAGCTCGAAATCGGCGCCGATCGCCGACAGCCGCTCGGCCATGCACAGGATCGGCGTGATGCCGATGCCGCCGGCCAGCAGCAGGTGGCGCGCCGCCTGGTGCGCGAGCGCGAAGTGGTTCTTCGGCGGGCTGATCTGCAGCTCGCTGCCCTCGTGCACCCGCTCGTGCATCGCCACCGAGCCGCCGCGCGAGCCGGCGTCGCGCAGCACGCCGATCAGGTAGCGGTGGCTCTCGGCCGGGTCGTTGCACAGCGAGTACTGGCGCGTCAGGCCACCGGGCACCTGCACGTCGATGTGCGATCCGGCGGAGAACGAAGGCAGCGGTGCGCCGTCGACGCTGGCCAGCTCGAAGCTGCAGATGTCCTCTGCTTCTGTCGTCTTGCGCGTGACGCGGACGGCGAGAACGGAGGGGGCGTTCATATCAGCTGCCCATTGCGAGTGCACCGGTCGAGCAATGCAAAGCCGCGGCCGGGTATGCGCCGGCGCTCGTGTGCGGCGGTCGGCCCTACGGGCCGACTCCCCTCCGGCGCTCGGGCTCGTGGCCCGTCGCGAAACTCGCTGCGCTCACTGCGTTCGCTTCGCTCGAACAATCGCGACGAGTCAGAAGTTGAAGCGCGCGCTGCGCGCGCGCGGCCACAAGCCCTGCGCTCCTCGGCGCCGCCCAATGTCGCTGCCGGCGCACACCCGACCACGGCTTTGCCAGGCAGCACCGAGGTCTTCGTCGACAAACACAGCGAATGCTCGGCTGGCCTGAGGGCGGTGCCCCGTTGGGGCGAATATGGGCCGGCGAGAAGCGCAGA
>DATIFD010000690.1:0-8764 GCA_035455385.1 Burkholderiaceae bacterium | reverse complement strand
CGCACCTCGACCTCCGCGCGATGAGTCAGAAGACAATCAGGCGCCCGCAGGCGCCCGAGGTCTCACGTGGCAGTCGAGCGGGCCGATCAGTATCCCTGGCCACCCCCGCCGCGCGGGCCGCGACCGGTACCGTACGGGCTGCGACCGCCGCCGCCACCACCGCCGCCACCGCCGTAACCACCGCCGCCGCCACCGTAGGAGCCACGGCCGCCGCCGCCACCACCGCCGCCCCCGCCGCCATACGGGCCACGGCCGCCGCCGAAGCCGCCCGGGCGCTCCTCGCGCGGGCGTGCTTCGTTGACGACGATGGCACGACCTTCTAAAGGCTGGCCGTTCATTGCGTGGATGGCCGCTTGTGCCTCCGCCGCGCTGGACATCTCGACGAAGCCGAAGCCCTTGGAGCGCCCCGTCTCGCGGTCCATCATTACCTTGGCCGAGGTAACAGTACCAAATTGCGCGAACGCAGCCTGCAACGCTTCATCGCGCACGGAGTACGCGAGGTTGCCGACATACAGCTTGTTTCCCATTGGGGGAAGCTCCTTCTCAATACGAACAATCCAAGTGGAGCTTCAACCCAGCGTGAACCGATCAAGCAAAGGCGCCGCCTCCAAACAAGGGCCGTGAGTACACCAGTACCCGGCCGGATTATCAACACAACGCCCGAAAGGCGCCAATCATTGCGCGTTCGGGCAAACCCGAAAGCGGCAAACGGGCTGTTTTGCGTGCAATAGCGCGCTCCAGGTGTGGCGCCAACGCCGCACCCGCCCTCCATGTCCAACGCCCAGATCGAAGCACCGCAGTTTGACTATGTCGTCGTGGGAGCCGGCACCTGCGGCTGCCTGCTGGCAAACCGGCTGAGCGCAGACCCCAGGCGCCGCGTGCTGCTGATCGAGGCCGGCGGCGTGGACAGCTACCTGTGGATCCACATTCCGGTGGGCTACCTGTACTGCATCGGCAACCCCCGGACGGACTGGCTTTTCCGCACCGAGCCCGACCCGGGGCTCAACGGCAGGAGCTTGCGCTACCCGCGAGGTAAGGTTCTGGGGGGCTGCTCCAGCATCAACGGCATGATCTACATGCGCGGCCAGAGCCGCGACTACGACGGCTGGGCTGCGGCGCTGGGCGATGACGCGTGGTCCTGGCGCGAGTGCCTGCCGTTCTTCAGGTTTCACGAGGATCACTGGCGAGGCTCAGATGAGTGGCACGGCGGATCCGGGCTCGATCGCTCGGGCGCACGTGCAGGCGGCGAATGGCGGGTCGAGCGGCAGCGCCTGTCGTGGCGCGTGCTCGACGCGTTTGCCGAGGCTGCGCAACAGGCCGGCATTCCTGCGCAGCACGATTTCAACCGCGGCAACAACGAAGGCGTTGGCTACTTCGAGGTGAACCAGCGGCGCGGCGTGCGGTGGAACGCGAGCAAGGCGTTTCTTCGCCCGATCCGACACCGCCCAAACCTGGAGGTGTGGACCGGCGCGCAGGTCACGCGAGTGCTGCTCGGAAGCGGCAGCGGAACTTGGCGCGCCAGCGGTGTCGAGGTGCAGCGCAGCGGGGAGGCGCCGCGGCCTGTGCTGGCCGCTCGGGAGGTTGTGCTGGCCGCCGGGGCTGTCGGCACGCCGCAACTGCTGCAATTGTCGGGCGTCGGGCGCGGCGACTGGCTGCGCGCCCGTGGCGTGGCGCCGCTGATCGAGCGCCCGGGGGTCGGTGAGAACCTGCAGGATCACCTGCAGATCCGCGCCGTGTTCTCGGTGCAAGGCGTGCCGACGCTCAACACGCTGGCCAATTCCTGGGTCGGCAAGGCGCAGATCGGCCTGCGCTACCTGCTGACGCGCAGCGGCCCGATGAGCATGGCGCCGTCGCAGCTCGGCTGCTTCACCCGCTCGTCGCCCGAGCACGAATGGCCCAACGTCGAGTACCACGTACAACCGTTGTCGCTGGACGCCTTCGGGGAGCCGCTGCACAAGAGCGACGCCTTCACCGCCAGCGTGTGCAACCTGAATCCGCTCTCGCGCGGGCATGTTCGCATCCGTTCGCCGCGCGCGGACGACGCGCCCGAGATCCTCGCCAACTACCTGTCGGCAGACGCGGACCGCAAGGTGGCCGCCGACTCGCTGCGCCTGACGCGGCGCATCGCCGCAATGCCCGCGCTGGCGCCGTACGCCCCGCGCGAGGTGAAGCCAGGGGTGCAGTACCAGAGCGACGACGAGTTGGCACGCCTGGCCGGCGACATCGGCACCACGATCTTCCATCCCGTGGGTACCTGCAGGATGGGCCGCGCCGACGAGACGTTGGCTGTGGTCGACTCGCGACTGCGGGCCCTCGGCATCGCTGGGCTGCGCATTGCCGATGCGAGCGTGATGCCCACGATCACCAGCGGCAACACGAATGCGCCGGCGCTGATGATCGCCGAGCGCGCTGCGGCGTGGATATGCGCCGACGCGGGTTGAACCCGTTCGGTGCGGCTGCGGCGGGTTAGTCCCGATGTTGGCGCTCGGGCGCCCTCCTACAGTTTGTGCACTCGCGGGCGCCGGCCGGTCAAGCCAGCACGGGCGGCCCGCCGGGGCGAGGCTGAGGAGACAAGAGTCGAGGCGCCAGACCACAAGTCTGGCGCCTTCGTTCTCTTCCGGAGGGCCACGGCCCGCCAAAGGCGAAATGGGACGCTTTGGGTGCGCGGTTCGAGCGATTGAACGCGGCAACGGGGGGCTAGCCTGAAGGGCGCCACGTTGCCTGCTCGCGCCCGACGATGCCTGCTGATCCCGAACTGCGCACGCTCGACGTTCAAGTCCCGAGCCAGCCCGAACCGCTGCTGCGCCTGTCGCTGCTGATGGCGGAGGAAGAGGCCGACCTGGCAGCGTTGTCGGCGCTGATCGAATCCGACATGGCGCTGGCCGCGGCCGTGCTGAAGGCGGTGAATTCCTCCCTCCATGGTCTGGCGGGGCGGGTGCAGTCCGTGCAGCAATCCATCACCTACCTGGGGCTGCGCGAGGTGGCGGGCATCGCGCTGGAGTTCGGCCTCCGCGCCGTCTTTCCACCAGCGCCCGAACTCGAGGCGATGTGGTCACGGGCTGCACAGCGGGGCATGATCATGGGCCGCCTCGCCCAAGCCATGCAAATGGACGGCTGGGCCGCGCACTCCGCGGGTCTGTTCGAAGAATGCGGCAAGGCGGTGCTGCTGCGGCATGCGCCCGATCACTACCGCACCATGCTGCGCGCGGCGCGCAGCGACACCATGCTGTGCGAGTTGGAGGCGGCCGGCTTCGGGATCGGTCACGACGCGCTGGGTGCTGCGCTGTGCGAGTCGTGGGGCCTGAGTGCTTCGGTCGTGGCGTGCGTCCGCCACCACGTGCTGGCGCAGGCGGACCAGGTGCTGCCGGCGACGCTGAAGCACCGCGACATCCTCGCGCTGTCCGTGCTCGTGCGAACCATGATGGTGGAGCCCGCCCGCCTGGACGAGTGCGTGATGCACATCGCGCCGCAGTGCAATGTCGACACGCGCGGGCTGCTGCGGGCTGCGCGCCGCGTGCAGGCCCAGCTGGAAGAGGCGCTCGCGCACCGACGCTGAAGGCGCGCCCCGCCCGAGGCGCCGGGGCAGGAAAGCCCCGAAGCGCGGCGGCAGAGCCAGCCGCTACGCTCGCACGCGCCACCGCATGGTGGAGAAACTGCACGGGGGTTCCGCGCATGAGCGCCGCCGAGATCGTCGCCGGTTCGCTGGCACTGCAGCGTCTGTACCACTGGGAGCGCACGGCGCCGGAGCGGGTCGTGCTGACCCAGCCGATGGGCGGCGGCGTGGTGCGCGATTTCACCTGGCGCGAGCTGATGGACCAGACACGGCGCATGGCCGCGCACCTGAAGGAGCTGGGCATTGCGCCGGGCGATCGGGTGGCGATCCTGTCGAAGAACACCGCGTGGTGGCTGATGGCGGACTTCGCCATCTGGATGGCGGGTGGGGTCTCGGTGCCGCTGTATCCGACGTTGGCAGCACCCACGATCGCGCAGATCCTCGGGCACAGCGAGTCGAAGCTGCTGTTCGTGGGCAAGCTCGACGGCTGGGACGCGATGCGACCGGGGGTCCCGGCCGCGTTGCCCTGCATCGCGCTGCCGCTGGCTCCCGCCCAGCACGGCTACCCGTCGTGGGACGACATCGTCGCGCGCACGCCGCCGCTGGCCGGGGAGCCGGTGCGCGACGGCGACGAACTCTCGACCATCATGTACACGTCCGGCACAACGGGCACGCCCAAGGGTGTGATGCACAGCTTCGCCACGTTCGCGTGGTCTGTGCAGGCCGGGCTTGCCCGCGTGAAGGCGATCAACGAACACGCGCGCATGCTGAGCTACCTGCCGCTGTCGCACGTGGCCGAACGCACGTTGGTCGAGCACGGATTGCTCGCAACCGGCATGCACGTCTACTTCGCCGAGAGCTTGGAGACGTTCACCGCCGACCTGCAGCGCGCCCGTCCGACAGCGTTCTTCTCGGTGCCGCGGCTGTGGGTGAAGTTCCAGCAGGGCGTGCACGCCAAGATGCCACCCGAGAAGCTGCAGCGCCTGCTCAGGCTGCCGATCGTCGGCCGCATCGTGCGCAAGAAGGTGCTCGGTGCGATCGGCCTGCAGGATTGCGAGTTCGCGGCGGGCGGCGCGGCGCCGATGCCGCCGGAGCTGCTGCGCTGGTACGAGCGTTTCGGCCTGAGCATCGTCGAGGTCTATGGCATGACCGAGAACTGCGGTGTGTCGCACGCCACGCTGCCCGGTATTCCGCGGCCGGGCACGGTGGGGCTGCCCTACAACGGCGTGCAGTCGCGCATCGACCCCGCCAATGGCGAGATCCAGGTCAAGAGCCCCGGCCTGATGCTCGGTTACTACAAGGAGCCCGAGCTCACCCGCGAGGCCTTCACAGCCGACGGCTGGCTGCACACCGGTGACAAAGGCGTGCTCGATGCCGAAGGCAATCTGCGCATCACGGGGCGCGTGAAGGACCTGTTCAAGACCAGCAAGGGCAAGTACGTCGCGCCAGCGCCGATCGAGGACAGGCTGGTGATGCATGAGGCGATCGAGGCATGCTGCGTCACCGGTGCCAACCTGGGCCAACCGCTGGGCATCGTCATGCTCAATGCGCAGGCCGTGTCCCGGGTTGGCGACCCTGCTTCGCGTGGCGCCCTGGAGCAGTCCCTGAGCGAGCACTTGGCGCAAATCAACGCCCTGCTCGACCCGCACGAGCAGCTCGATTGCCTGGTCGTGATGACCGAAGCGTGGACGGTGGAAAACGGCTTCATCACGCCGACCTTCAAGGTCAAGCGCAACCGGATCGAAGAGGTGTACGCGCCGCGATACGAGGGCTGGCTCGGAGCGCGTAGCCCGATCGTCTGGCCCGCTTGAAGCGGCGGCGCCGGCGTGCGGATTCTCGAGGGCGCGATTTCCGCGCACGCCAGGATCGGGATCCAGAAAAAAAAAGTGGGGAGCGGGACGTCTGGCGCGGGGCTCGCTCTCAACGCCCGTGCCCGCCCGCTCCCCTTGTGGACGTCAACCCTGTCCCAAACCCGAACGACGCCTCCCCGTGATCAAGGCAGGCGATGAAACTGAAACGACAACTGCAGCCCGCTGGCGCGCGGGGTACGAAGCACCTGGCCGGCGTGCGTCGTGGGGCGCACCGGTTCGCGCGGCGGCGTGAACTGCTTGGGAACCGGCCTCAAGATGCTGGGGGCATGGCGGCTCATGCGGCTCTCCGAGCAGTGGATTCGATCAACGAAATGCCGCCGCCACCCGCAACGTCGGGCTCGGCTGCAGCGGCGTGATGAAGGCCTCGCGCGCGTCTTCGGCCACGGCGACCATCTCCGGGGCCAGCGCGACGGACGCGCGGTGTGCCCACTCGGCCAATGCACTGCCGGTCGGCCAGCGCATGCCGGCCGGCTGCGCCAGCCGCAGCAGGGACGAGGCGCCGCCGTGCACGCTGTGCGCCGCCGCGCGCATGCGACGTGGGCGAGCGAGAGGGGCGAATCCGCTGGGCATCAAGATCTCCTGGTTCGACGTGCGCCGCGTCTGATGCCGTGGCGCACGCCTGACCCAGCGCATCAACCATGCCAAGCCACCGAATGGGTGGGCGGGCGGGTCCCGTGTGAAGGTGTTCACGGGCAAGCCTTCGTTGCGCGCCGCTGCGCGGCGAAGGTGACCAGACTTTTGTTACAGGTCTGACCGGGTTCGTCACGCCCGCCCGACCTGCGGGCGGTGTGCGACCGCCTTAGGCTGCGCCCTGGTATCCGCGCGGGATGGCGCCGAGCAGCCGCCGCGTGTACTCCTGCGCCGGCGCGGCCATGATCTGTTGCGCACTCGCCTGCTCGACGACCTCGCCGTCCTTCATCACGAGCACCTCGTCGCTGAGAAATCGCACCACCGCGAGGTCGTGGCTGATGAACACATACGCCAGGCCGAGGTCGTCCTGCAGGTCCTTCAGCAGGTTCAGCACTTGCGCCTGCACCGACACGTCGAGCGCGCTCACCGCCTCGTCGAGCACCAGCACCTCGGGCTCGAGCGTCAGGCAGCGCGCGATCGCGATGCGCTGGCGCTGGCCGCCGGAGAACTCGTGCGGGTACTTGCCGAAAGCCGAATCGTCGAGCCCCACCTGAGCCAGCAGCGCGCGGGCACGGCGCTCGCGCTCGTCCTGGTTGGCGCCGATGCCGTGGATGGCCATCGGCTCGGTCAGCGTCTGGCCGATGGTGAAGCGCGGATTCAGCGAGGCGTACGGGTTCTGGAAGACGATCTGGATGCGTCGGCGCATCGACTGCCGCTCGGCATCGTTCATCGTCAGCAGGTTGCGGCCGTCGAACAGCACCTCGCCCGCGGTCGGCTCGTGCAGGCGCAGCAGCGTCAGCCCCATCGTCGTCTTGCCGGAGCCCGACTCGCCGACCACGCCGAGCGTGTGGCCGCGACGCAGGTCGAAGTTGACGTCGCGCACGGCCTTGAACTCGCGCGTGCCGAACAGGCCCTCGCGCAGGAAGAAGCTCTTGGCCAGCGAGCGCACTTGCAGCACCACGGGTGCGTCGGGGTCCTTCGGCTTCGCCTGGCGCGTCGGCGCGCGGCCTTCGATGTGGTCGTCGATCACCGGCAGACGAGCGCTGGCGCCGGCAACGCTCGGCCTGCAGGCGAGCAATGCCTTGGTGTACGCATCCTGCGGCGCGCGGAAGATCTGCGCCACGGGCCCCTGCTCGCGCACGATACCCTGTCGCATCACCACCACCTGATCGGCGATCTCGCCGACCACGCCGAGGTCGTGGCTGATGAACAGCACGCTCATTCGGTGGCGCTCCTGCAGCCGCGCGATCAGCTCCAGGATCTGGCGCTGGATGGTCACGTCGAGCGCGGTGGTCGGCTCGTCGGCAATCAGCAGCTTGGGTTCGCAGGCGAGCGCCATCGCGATCATCACGCGCTGCTGCTGCCCCCCCGACAGCTCGTGCGGGTAGCTGGCCAGACGGCGCCGCGGCTCGGGGATGCCGACTTCGTTGAGCAGCGCCTCGGCCCGCTCGAGCGCGGCGCGGCGGCCCATCCCGAGGTGGCGCTGCAGCGGCTCGGCCATCTGCGCGCCGACGCTGAACACCGGATTCAGCGAGCTCATCGGGTCCTGGAAGACGCAGGCAATCTCCTTGCCGCGCAGCGTCTGCAACTCGGCCAGCGATGCACGCAACAGGTCGCGGCCCTCGAACTCGATTGCGCCGGAGCGCCGGGCGTTGTCCGGCAACAGGTTGAGGACCGACATCGCGGTGACGCTCTTGCCGGAGCCCGATTCGCCGACCAGCGCCACCGTGGTGTGCTCCGGGATGTCGAAGCTGACGCCCGAGACCGCTGGCACCAGCGTGACGGCGCCGCGTTCGCCCAGCCGGAAGGCGACTTTCAGGTCGCGGATGCTCAGCAACATGGACGCGCTCACTCGATTCAATCGGCACCGCGCAGCTTGGGGTCGAGCGCGTCGCGCCAGGCGTCGGCCATCAGCGAGAACGCGGTGACGAATACCGCCATGAACAGCGTGGCCGCGGCAAGCTGCCACCAGTATCCGAGGATCAGCTCGCTCTGGGCCTCGGCCAGCATCGTGCCCCAGCTCACCTGGTCCACCGGCACGCCGAGGCCGAGGTACGACAGGATCACTTCGGCCTTGATGAACCCCACCACCAGCAGCGACAGCCGCACCAGGATCACGTGGCTGACATTGGGCAAAATGTGGCGGAACATGCGCGACGCTGCACTGGCGCCGATCGCCTCGGCCGCCCGCACGTACTCGCGGCCGCGGTGCTTGATGAACTCGGCGCGCACCTGGCGGTACACGCCGGCCCAGCCGGTGAGCCCGAGGATCAGCACCACGGTCCCGATGCCGCGCCCGAACACCGCCGCGAACGCGAAGATCAGAAGGATGTCGGGCACCGCAGTGAAGACGTTGTAGACCCACTCGAGAAAGTCGCTGACGCGGCGGCCGAAGAAGCCCGCGGCGGCGCCGAGCACCGTGCCGATCAACGTGGCCAGCACCGCGGCGAGCACGCCGACGAACACCGACACCTCGGTGCCCTTGATCGCCTTGGAGAGCACGTCGCGGCCGAGCCGATCGCCGCCGAACGGCAGCGTCTCGCTGCGCGGCGTCTCGGTGGTCTTCAGCTTCGCCGCGCGCTCGGCCCACTCCTTGTATTTCGGCGCCAGCGGGTCGATGTCGGACAGATCCACCGGCTTCGCGTTCCTGGGAACCGCGCCGGCAAGCGGATCGGTCCCGGTTTCCTTCGGCGCCGGTCCCACGAATGTC
>DATIFD010000689.1:0-7016 GCA_035455385.1 Burkholderiaceae bacterium | reverse complement strand
CAGGCGGTCGCGCTCCACCTCCCAGGCGTTGAGCACCTTGCCGCGCAGCGGCAGGATGGCCTGCGTCTCCTTGTCGCGCCCGGCCTTGGCCGAGCCGCCGGCCGAGTCGCCCTCGACCAGGAACAGCTCGTTGAGCATCAGGTCGCGGCTCTCGCAGTCGGTGAGCTTGCCCGGCAGCACGGCCACGCCGGAGCCCTTGCGCTTCTCCACCTTCTGCGACGCACGCTGGCGGGTCTGCGCCTGGCGGATCACGAGTTCGGCGAGCTTGCGTCCGTGCTCGACGTGCTGGTTCAGCCACAGCTCGAACATCGGGCGCACGTACTGCGCCACCAGCCGCAGTGCGTCGCGGCTGTTGAGCCGCTCCTTGATCTGACCCTGGAACTGCGGGTCGAGCACCTTGGCCGAGAGCACGAAGCTGGCGCGAGAGAACACGTCCTCGGGCATCAGCTTCACGCCCTTGGGCAGCAGCGCGTGCACCTCGATGAAGGCGCGCACTGCGGCGAACAGCCCTTCGCGCAGCCCGGCCTCGTGGGTGCCGCCGGCCACCGTGGGGATCAAATTGACGTAGCTTTCGCGCAGCGGTTGGCCCTCTTCGGTGAAGGCCACGCACCAGGCGGCGCCTTCG
Source organism: Burkholderiaceae bacterium (assembly GCA_035455385.1). Classification (GTDB taxonomy): domain Bacteria; phylum Pseudomonadota; class Gammaproteobacteria; order Burkholderiales; family Burkholderiaceae_C; genus JAEUPI01. Next base: position 6,391 of record DATIFD010000689.1, on the reverse strand, counting down.
CCTTCGGCGACGTTCTCGGTCTCGGACTCGCCGGCGAATTGTTCGCCCTCGAACAACGGGATCACCGGCTCGCCGGCGAGCGACTGCGTCAGGTAGTCGCGCAGGCCACCCTTGAACAGCCAGGTCTGCTTGTCCTCCTTGCCGCCGCTCTTCTCGTAGGCCAGGCTGACGCTGACGCCGGGCATCAGCACGGCCTTGCTGCGCAACAGGTGCATCAGGTCCTGGCGCGGCAACTCGCTGCTCTCGAAATACTTGGGATCAGGCCACACGCGCACCGTGGTGCCTTGCGCGCGGTCATCCGCCCTGGTCTTGCGCAGTTTGAGCTTGTCGGCCACGTCGCCACCTGCGAACGCCATCGTGGCCACCTGGCCCTCGCGGAAGACGGTGACCTCGAGCCGCTTGGCCAGCGCGTTGGTGACGCTGACGCCGACGCCGTGCAGGCCGCCGGAGAAGCTGTACGCGCCACCGCTGCCCTTGTCGAACTTGCCGCCGGCGTGCAGGCGCGAAAAGACGATCTCGAGCACCGGCACCTGTTCTTCGGGATGCAGGCCGAACGGGATGCCGCGACCGTCGTCGGCCACCGACACCGAGCTGTCGGTGTGCACGGTGACCGCGATGCGCCTGCCGTGGCCTGCCAGCGCCTCGTCGGCGGCGTTGTCGATCACCTCCTGGATCACGTGCAGCGGGTTGTCGGTGCGCGTGTACATGCCCGGCCGCTGCTTGACCGGCTCGAGCCCCTTGAGCACGCGGATCGATTCCTCCGCATACCTGCCTTGCTTGGTCGCCATGGCGCCGGATTGTAGGTAGCGGTGCGTTGCGCCCGGAGGCTGCGTGAGCGGCGGCCGATGGAACCTGTTAGCGGTCGTAGCGCGCCATCGTCAGGCCGTCGATGTCGATCTCGGGCTTGCGCCCGGAGATCAGATCGGCGAGCACGCGGCCGGTGCCGGCCGCCATCGTCCAGCCGAGCGTGCCGTGCCCGGTGGCGAGGTAGAGGTTGGCGATCGGGGTCGGGCCGACGATCGGCGTGCCGTCGGGCGTCATCGGCCGCAGGCCGCACCAGAACTCGGCGCGCGCCAGGTCGCCGCCGCCGGGGAACAGGTCGCTCACCACGTGGGCGAGCGTGGCGCGTCGCGCCTCCCGTAGCGCGAGGCTGTAGCCGGCCAGTTCGGCCGTGCCGCCGACGCGGATGCGGCTGCCCAACCGCGTGACCGCGACCTTGTGGGTCTCGTCCATGATCGTCGACTCGGGCGCGCGCGACGCATCGACGATCGGCAGCGTGATCGAGTAGCCCTTGACCGGGTAGACGGGAATGCGCAGCTTGAGCGCCTTGAGCATCAGCGGGGTGTAGCTGCCCAACGCCAGGACCACCGCATCGGCGGCGAGCAGACCGGCGGTCGTGCGCACGCCGGTGAGGCGATCGCCGGCCCGCTCCATGCCGAGAATCGTCGTCTCGAAGCGCAGCCTGGCGCCGCGCGTGGCCGCCATTGCCGCCAGGCGCTGCGTGAACAGGTGGCAGTCGCCGGTCTCGTCGCCGGGCAGCCGCAGCGCGCCGACGAACTTGTGCTGCGTGTGGGTCAGGCCGGGCTCGACGCGCACGAAGCCCGCCCGGTCGAGCAACTCGTACGGCACGCCGTACTGCCGCAGCACCTCGATGTCCTTGGCGGTACCGTCGAGTTGCTTCTGCGTGCGAAACAGCTGTAGCGTGCCTTGCGCGCGCTCGTCGTAGCGGATGCCGGTGGCCGCACGCAGCGCCTTCAGGCAATCGCGGCTGTACTCGGCGATCGGCACCATGCGGCTCTTGTTGAGCGCGTAGGCACGCGCGGTGCAATTGGCCAGCATCATGGCGCCCCAGCGCCACATCGCCGGGTCGAGCAGCGGCCAGATCACCAGCGGGCTGTGCTGCATCAGCATCCACTGGATGGCCTTGATCGGCACGCCGGGCCCTGCCCACGGCGCCGAATAGCCCGGCGAGACCTCGCCTGCGTTGGCAAAGCTCGTCTCCATCGCCGCGGCAGCGCGACGTTCGACCAGTTCGACTTCGTGGCCGGCCTGCGTCAGGTAGTACGCCGCCGACACGCCGATCACGCCGCCGCCGAGAACGAGAACCCGCATCGTGTGCTCCCCGCCCGCCTTTGGGCCTCAACTGTACCGATGGCCGCTGTGTCGACCCGGTCACGCACTTTGGGCTAGATTGCCCGCATGCAGTCCACGCCATCCGCACGCAGCCGCCTGCCGATGCCGCACGTGCGGCTGCGCGAGTGCAGCATCGTCGCCCGGTCGACGCTCGGGTGCCGCAGCGGCTGAGCCTCGTGATGTTCGATGCGCCGTCGCCCTGGATCTTGCGCTGGGTCGACGCGATCGCGCACGGCGGCAGCGTGCTCGACGTTGCGTGTGGCGCCGGGCGCCACGTTCGCTACCTGGCGGCGCGGGGCCTGCGCGTGACAGGGGTCGACCGCGATCGCGACGCGCTCGAACGCTTGTGCGGAGTTGCGGCCGAGCTGATCGAGGCCGACCTCGAAGCCGCCGGCTGGCCGCTGACGGGGCGGTGCTTCGATGCGGTGATCGTCACCAACTACCTGTGGCGGCCGCTGCTGCCGGCCATCGTCGGCAGCGTCGCAGAAGGCGGCCTCCTGCTTTACGAGACGTTCGCGCTCGGGCAGCAGAAGTTCGGCCGGCCATCGAACCCGCAGTTCCTGCTGCGCCCGGGCGAGCTGCTCGCGGCAGCGGATGGCCTGCACGTGGTCGCCTATGAAGACGGCATCGCCGCAGAGCCTCAGCGCCGGGTGCAGCGGCTGGCCGCCTGGCGGGCACGCCCAGGGCAGGATCCGCCGCTGCTGGAGCCGCATCGACAAGCCCTAGAATCCCTTCCTGAAGCCACGGACCCGCCATGAAACCCATCGTAGGCAGCATCGTCGCGCTCGTGACGCCGATGCTCGACAACGGAGACATCGACTACGCCGCGCTGCGCCGCCTGATCGACTGGCACATCGCCGAAGGCACCGACTGCATCGGCGTCGTCGGCACCACCGGCGAGTCGCCGACGGTCACCGTCGAGGAGCACTGCAAGATCATCCGGGTCGCGGTAGAGCATGCACGCGGTCGCGTGCCGATCATGGCCGGCGCCGGCGGCAACTCCACGCACGAGGCGATCGAGCTGTCGCGCTTTGCCAAGAAGGTGGGCGCCGATTGCACGCTGCAGGTCGTGCCCTACTACAACAAGCCGTCGCAGGACGGGCTGTACCGGCACTTCCGCGCCATCGCCGAGGCGGTGGACATCCCGGTCGTGCTGTACAACGTGCCGGGCCGCACCGTGGCCGACCTGCAGCACGACACGGTGCTGAAGCTGGCCCAGGTCGACGGCATCGTCGGCATCAAGGAGGCCACCGGCAACATCGAGCGCGCCGCCTGGTTGATCAAGCAGGCGCCGCCTGGCTTCTCGATCTATTCGGGTGACGACGGCACCGCGGTTGCGTTGATGCTGCTGGGCGGGCACGGCAACGTCAGCGTCACCGCCAACGTCGCGCCTCGCCTGATGCACGAGCTGTGCATGGCCGCCGTCGAAGGCCAGGCCCGGCGCGCATCGGAGATCCACTTGAAGTTGTTGCCGGTGCACCGGCAGTTGTTCTGCGAGCCGAGCCCAGCGCCTACCAAGTGGGCGATGGCGCGCTTGGGGCTGTGCGGTGCCGCGCTGCGGCTGCCGATGGTCCCGCTGACGGCCGCCGGTCAGGCGCAGGTGGAACAGGCGCTGCGTGAGGCCGGCCTGCTTTGACGCGCGCGCCGCGGCCTGAGGCCGGGTGCGCAAGCGCCCGGCGCCTTGGAGATTCCCTCGTGATCGTTCGTACTGCTGTCAAGCGCTGGGCCGTGTTCGGCTGTGTGGTGATCGCCGTGGCCGGGTGTTCGAGCGTCGAGTCGTTCATGGCGGGCGACAAGATCGACTACAAGGGCCAGGCCAACAAGACGGCGCCGTTGGAGGTGCCGCCCGATCTGACGCAGCTGTCGCGCGACAGCCGATACCAGCCACAAGGTGGCGTCATCAGTGCTAGCGGCATGCAGTCGCCCAACGCGGCGACATCGGCCGGCGTGCCGCCCGCCGCTGCCGCCTCGGCGCCGGGGGTGGCGCCCAGCACGATCGGCGACCTGCACATCGAGCGCGACGGCAACCAGCGCTGGCTGGTCACCCCGAAGCCGCCAGACCAGTTGTGGCCGCAGCTGCGGCTGTTCTGGACCGAAGCGGGATTCACATTGGCCGTCGACGATCCGCAGACCGGCGTGATGGAAACCGATTGGGCCGAGAACCGCGCCAAGATCCCGATCGATGGCCTGCGCAGGCTGTTCGGCGGGCTGTTGGAGCCGCTGTATTCCACCGGTGAACGCGACCGTTTCCGCACGCGGGTCGAGCGCACCGCGAGCGGAAGCGAGGTCTACATCTCGCACCGCGGCATCGAGGAGTACATGACCGGCATGACCCGCGACGTGCCGATGTGGGGCAACCGGCCCAACGATCCGCAGCTGGAGGCCGAGATGCTGGTGCGTCTGATGGCACGGCTGGGCGGCGTCAAGCCCGACGCCGCGATGGCGCAGGCCGTCGTCGCGAAGCCGGGCCCGCCCGCACGCGCGCGCGTGCTCGCCGGCCAGCCGGGCGCGACGCTCGAGTACGACGAGGCCTTCGACCGGGCGTGGCGCCGTGTCGGCCTTGCGCTCGACCGCAGCGGGTTCACCGTGGAAGATCGCGATCGCGCCGGTGGTCTTTACTTCGTGCGCTACGCCGATCCCAAGTACGCGGGCCGCGAAGAGCCGAACTTCTTCGCCAAGCTGTTCACCTCCGACAAGGACGCCGGCTCACCGCAGCGCTACCGCATCGTCGTCAAGCGCGGCGCCGCCGACGACAAGACGCAGGTCACAGTCCAGAACTCGCAGGGCGCGCCCGAGAACAGCGAGGTCGGGCAGCGCATCGTCGCGTTGCTGGTCGACGAGCTGAAGTAGTCGAAGCGGCAAGGCCGTTCGACGCGCCAAAGAAAACAGGCCGCCCGCGGGCGGCCTGTTCGCTTTGCAAGGCCTGGCTTACTTCTTCATCGCCGATGCAGCGGCTTCGGCAGCCTTGGCCGCTGCGTCAGCGGCGGCAGCCGCGGCTGCATCGGCCGCGGAAGCGGCAGCGGCTGCTTCCGGGGCAGCGGCCGAAGCGGCGGCCGCGGGTGCGGGAGCGGGAGCCGGGGCAGCTGCCGGCGCGGGAGCGGGCGCAGGGGTTTCGGTCTTGCCGCAGCCAGCCAGCGCGGCAGCTGCGAACAGGGCGAACAGGAGCGACTTGTTCATGCTTGTCCTCAATCGATGGGTAGTACCGGTTGGTTCGGATCTCACCGGCGGATCTCACCAGCACTCGATGCGATGCGCGCCTGGGCAGCGGTCCGGAACCACGCAGCCCGGCGATGCGGTGTCCAGCCGGCGATTATATTCGGGCAGACCCTAACTCATCACAGTCCGAGTGCGGTCACGGGCCACGCCGGCTCGCTGCGTTGCACCAGCGCATCAACGCGCTGGCGCTGGAGCAGCCAGGTGCGCCGGTCGGTGCTCCAGCGGGCCTGCCAGCGCTCGCGGTCGATCAACTCCAGGCAGCCGGTAGCGATCAGCAGCAGGGACGGCAGGTCCGAAGGGTCGACGTCGGTCGGCGTCAGGCACTCGATGGCGTGCGAGAACGGCTTGCGCCACGCGGCGAACCGCCCCTGCTCGCGCTCGATCACGTCGAATCGGGCCCCCACCAGGTGCAGCCGCCGACCAGGCAGCTGAATCCAGCGCGTCAAGGCGTCGACGACCGCGGCATCGTCGAGTGGCCACGGCGAGAAGTCGAGGTCGACCAGCGTGATGTCTCGCCCCGACGACGCGTCCAGCGCGACGAGCAGATCGCGCGCCCGCGCGATGAACTCGCTGCGTGACGACGCGCCGTTGCGTTGACCCGCCTCATCGCTCATGAACCCACCCCGACGTCAACCATTGCTGGACGATCGCGCGTGCCGCCTGGCTGAGGCGGCGCACGTCGGCAGCCGGCAGTTCGCGTGCGTCGGCCAGCCGGCGCAGGCATTGTGCGTCGCGCCCCGAGGCGAGGAGCGATTCGCCGTTGATGTAGACGTGATCTGCGTCATAGAGCATCCGCGTGCGGCGGTTCAGCACCAGCGCGCGCGCGCCGAGCGATCGCGCCCGGCGTCCAGGCGGGAACCAGACGCGCGACTTCGGCTCGCTCAGCCATTGCCCGAGCGCCTGCTGCAACGTGCCCGGATCCTCGGTGGCGCGCTGCCACGCCGCGAGCGCGAAGGACTGCAGCGCCGTCGGGATGCGCGCGGGCGTCGCTGTGGCGGCGCTGGCACGATCGCTGTACAGGACGTCGCCTTCATCGTCGATG